>DATNOY010000464.1:0-3546 GCA_036703495.1 Coleofasciculaceae cyanobacterium | reverse complement strand
GGAACTATGCCAAACATTGAGATACCCTTCATAGGGCGGATTCCCCTGACACTCTGCCTCGCTGTTGGTCTGTACCTCATCTAATGGTGGAGCTTATCTATTTCTCGGTGAGCGTTTGACCCTTGTACAGGAAATAGGTATGGCGGTCACAATCGCGGCTATTTCACAAATTTCTCGTCTGCAATCGAGTCACGAGTAAATCTACAGCTATTCCCCGGGAAATGGTTCTAATGCTTTGAATGCGATCGCCTCCGCTTCAACATCAACCACTCCCAAAGATTTAAGAATGAGCTTTGTGATCTGCTCTGGATAGTTCGGTTCTGTATGCCCTTCTAAAATGGTTCGCATTGCCATCAGGGACGTTCCTAAAACCAGATCGACTGTGGCTTGCACACTGTCTACGCGAAACCGTTCCAACCGGATTCCCGCTTCCAAATCCGACATCAAACCTCGTTCGATCGTTTCACTCAAAGGGGCTGCGACCAGTCCAATGCGAACAATCACCCATCCCCAGGTGGCATCTCGCATTGCTTGATGGAGAAACTGGCGCAAGCCGATCGCCATTCGTTCAGCCGGATCTGCGATCGCGGCATATTGCGCCCAAATCTTTTGATTCATCACATCACTGAGGGATGCGGCAACAGCTCTCAATACATCCTCGCGGGTCTGAAAATAGTTGTAAAACGTTCCCCTGGCGACCCCTGCCTCCGCAATGATGTCGTCAATGGTGACGGCATCCGTTTCTTTTTGAGCAAAGACTCGGTAGGCAGACTCGATCAAGTGCGATCGCGTCCGTTCCCGTTTTTCCATGCCAATAGAGGCTCGACGAGAGGGCTTCATGAAGCTGACGTTGAACGATACCGACCCTAGCATACCCCGCTGTTGACACTTTTATCAAAATGACGCTATCGTCAAAATGACATCGGCGTCACATAAACTTATAAGCTCTAGCCCATCACATAGGAGGCAGCCGCGATGCGTATCGCCATCATTGCTTTGGGGAGTCAGGGAGATGTGCAACCTTACATTGCCTTAGGAAAAGGGCTAAAAGCGGCAGGTTACGAGGTTCGATTATTGACCCATGAAAACTTTGAGGGATTCGTCACCTCGCACGGACTGGAGTTCTGTCCTATGCAGGGGAATGTGCAAGAACTGATTGAAACTCCAGAAATGCGAGAGCTTTCCGAAAAGGGAAACTTTGTCACCATGACCCTAAAGACGGCAAAAGAAACCCAACGGGTGTCCATTCAATGGGCACAATCAGGGTTAGAAGCCTGTCGAGGCATGGATTTGTTGATTGCAGGTGTGGGAGGGCTGTATCTTGCGTTGTCCTTTGCAGAGAAGTTAGAGATTCCCCTGCTGCCAGCCTTTGTGTTTCCCTTTACGCCCACCCGGACGTTTCCAGGGGTTTTGTTTCCACAGTCGCTCAACCGTTGGGGAGACACCGTCAATTGGTTATCTCATCAAGCATTGAGACAAATCATCTGGCAAGGCTCTCGTTCAGGCGATACCGCCGCCCGTCAGCAAGTTCTCAACTTACCCCCATCTCCCTTTTTTGGTCCCCACCAGTCTCCCTATTTACATCGTTTGCCAACCCTCTATGGGTTCAGTCCTTCTGTGATTGCAAAACCATCGGATTGGCAAAACACCTTTGTTACAGGCTATTGGTTCCTGGATGCTGCACCCGATTGGACTCCCCCGACCGATCTGGTGGACTTTCTGGAGGCAGGCTCGCCCCCGGTTTACATTGGGTTTGGCAGTATGGGCAATCGCAACCCCGAAGAAACTGCTGAGCTTGTTTTACAAGCCCTGGAAAAAACGGGGCAACGCGCAATTCTGCTGACGGGTTGGAGCGGAATGCAGAAGGAAAAGATGCCGGATAATGCTTTTCTGATCAAGTCTGTTCCGCATGCGTGGCTGTTTCCACGGGTTGCGGCAGTGGTGCATCATGGGGGCGCAGGTACAACAGCGGCAGGACTCCGGGCAGGGGTTCCAACGATCATTATTCCGTTTTTTGGCGATCAGGGCTTTTGGGGGCAACGGGTGGCAGACTTGGGTGTGGGAACCGCACCGATTCCCCGCAAACAGCTTACGGCAGAGCGATTAGCACAAGCGATTCAAACGGCGGTGGGCGATCGCACCATGCGTCAGCGCGCAGCAGACTTAGGCGCAAAAATCCGCAGTGAAGATGGAGTTGCGAATGCAGTCGCTATCATCCAACGACTCGAAAAATTTAGTGCTGTTCGGCAACAAATTTAATGGAATAAAGAGACTTTTGGAATAGTTCTGAAGACTGCTTGAGACAAGGCTAATGATTCGGAGCGTTTGTCCATCTTTCGTCAGCTCAGCTAATCCCTCAAAATGCTGCTCACGCGAATCAGCAGGGCAAAATAAAACTAACAAAGTTGCTGGAGTCTGGCCCGCGTTAGAGAATTCATGCAGTGTGTTTCCTGGCACGAGGATGAAGGTTTTGGGTTCAGCAACAATGCGGCGATCGCCCAAAAGCAATTCAACCTCACCGTCCACAACATAAAATGTTGCGGTCAGTTCTTTGTGAATGTGAGGACTAGCACCGTTCGCACCTGGCTCTATCCCAAACTCAAATAGCCCGAAATGTCCATTCGTTGCTTTGCCCGTTGCTTTTCCCGTGCAAGTACTGGTGCCAATTTGTACCGATCGCCCTTCACCCGGTTGCAGAATCCGAGCAAGTGACATGAATTGCTCCTATGCCAGAAATTTAGGGTAGCCACAATCGCATTCATCTCAGACAATAACCCGTCTGTGGTTAATTGGAATGCTGAAATGAGGGTGCATATTTTCTAAAGCTACTTCTTTAATAAAGAGGATACGCGCTCGCCATTGACTTTGTAAAGATAATTCTTTACTTTGTAAATAGGTAGAGCGCAAACCATGGCAAGAAAAACTCAAACTCAAGAAACAGCAGCGTCCTTCGGAACGCTTCGCGAACGGACCCGACGGGCGATCGTGCAGCTATTGAAGCAGGAAGGACGTTTAGATGCAGAAACGCTTGCCTCACATTTGGGGATTACGGCAATGGCGGTGCGGCAGCATCTCTATGCCCTGCAAGATGAACAGTTGGTCACGTATCAGGAAGAATCGCGCCCAATGGGACGACCTGCCAAGCTATGGCAGTTGACTGCCGCTGCCGATCGCTTCTTTCCCGATGGGTATGCAGAACTGACGCTAAGCCTGCTGAATTCCGTCAAACAAGCGTTTGGTGAGGCAGGGTTAGATCATTTGCTAGAAGTGCGTTCTCAACGACAGCTTGAGAGTTACAACCAGCAGATGAAAGGCAAGCGATCGCTCAAGCAACGCTTGAATAAATTGGTTGAGCTCCGCACCCATGAAGGCTACATGGCAGAGGTGCAAGCTCAGGTAGACGGGTCATTTTTATTGATTGAGAATCATTGCCCCATTTGTGCGGCTGCAACGGCTTGTACGGGGCTTTGTGCGAAAGAATTAGAGATTTTTCAGGCAGTATTGGGCGATGATACGCACATTCAGCGAGTCGAGCATATCATCGCC
>DATNOY010000463.1:0-3876 GCA_036703495.1 Coleofasciculaceae cyanobacterium | reverse complement strand
TAACCCCTGAACTCCAAGCGATCGTCGATCAACTGTTACCCGAATACAAATCCCGGTTGTCCAGAAGTTTGTACGAGACCATTGAAGCGAAATGGAGCGAATTAGCTAACACCATTCCGGGTTTACCGTCCATGGACTCATCCTTAGAGAAGTTAGGTGATGTGGGTCGAGCGATCGCCACGCTGCGAGAGACTCGCGAAACCTTGATGCGCTACGGCAATGATTATGAGGCATTATCTCGTCGGTTGGTTGTGACGGGGCACCAAGCTTCTGCCGATCGCTCAGCCTTGCCGGGTGGAGAGAGTACACCCTGGAGTCAAGTGACACCTAGGGTCTATGCACGACTGGTCACTCAGGGAAATTATGCCACTCCTGCAGATCTGCAAGTGCGTGTTCTGGACGATGTCCCAGTTTCGCAGTCATCCAATTGGATTGCCACAACTGATTTAACCAGTTCGCTAGATTTGGCAAGCGCTCCTGCTCAAGTCCCCTTGGCGGGTTTAGTGGGTGATCCACAAGACAGCAGCGTTCAACCCCTGTCGATGTCTCCCCGTCCCAATAATCCTAATCCGCCGGATGACGAAGATGAATCGGGTTCAGGTTCTCTACAGATCCAGGAACGGGGCTTCACGGGGCCTCAACCCGCTCCACTCAACCAGATTTAGGACTACCGCAATACCTTGCGATAGTCTCAATGTTGACAAAATCCTGACTAAAATCCTGACCAAGCAGCTTGAACCCGCAGATTAGGGAAAAACCGCGCCTTGCGTCGCTCCATGATTGGTGGTTCTGTCGTAGTCCTTATGTTTCTGATTGAAGCTTGCTTTGACTACATCTCGTTTTTGAGCCGCAGCTTGTTGTAAAGCAGCACAAGATGGGGATGCAGGTAAAGCTTTCAGTTGATTCAAGAAATCAGTTCCAGCTTCAATACCCAGCTGTTTATGACCGTTTTCGTGGGTTTGCAAAGCGGCGAGATGCTTGTTCCAGCGATCGATTAATGTCTGAGGAGTCCCTGCGGGAGGGGTCCACCGCGGCAGAGTAAAGGTGGTTTGTACGGTCACGGTTACGGTCTTAATTTGGCAACTTACCCCCTTTTTGCCGCCAAAAGTAAACTGTGCGTCCAAATCCCACTTTGTTGAGGCATCAAAGCGCTTACCCTCCTCTTGACTCAGGGGACCAAGTTGATTCATTTGCGCTCTTAGTTCCGCCGCTGTTGACCCTCGGATTGTGTAGGGTGAAACAACAGGAGGAGCCACAATTAGGTTAGGGTCATCTGCCCAAACGGACGCGGTGTAACCAAGAATACAACTTCCTACTAATGCTGCTAAAACTTGAGTTCGCATAAATGTATTTGCATAAATTTTAGAAATGACCAAATTTGATCAAGACACAATGAGCATCTAGACCCATTATTCTAGACCAAGCACAACGAATTAATTATCAATAGTTGTTGATCGGGAAGAATTCATCAGGGTTCTAACAACCCTTGAATTCGCCGTGTTTGACGAGAACCTTCATAGAAACACTTTGAGCGATCGCATAAACTCATGCTGCTGTTTGATTTTGTGCTTGTCCTAGCCTCAAAACCCGCGATGCAATAGACTGCGATGCTGCCATTGCCATGTCCTGCCGGTCTTCCTGAGTCAACAGTTCCGACAAAATTAAAATTGCCAATAAGATCTGGCTGGATCTGCTTGGCAGTGCCACCTAGCTGAACCTCTTCTATTAGACATGCGTTAATGCATTCGCTGGGTTAGGCTTAAAGTCGCTAAATGGCTACGAATCAATTGGCGGGCGATTGGCATGAACGAGCGGCACACTGCATTTGTGATTCGAGAACACCAGAACCTGCCGTGGCAAGCTTGAGTGAGCCAAATTGGGTGGCACAGGTGAAAGCAAGGGGAGTATCGGAACAATCGATTGAGTTGCGGCGTCTTGAATCCACTTTGCCACTGCGACAGATGATCCTACGCTTATCCAAACCGACTCGTCAGGGTGACCAAGAGATTATCATTTTGACGAATTTACCTATTGCCGTGGCGAGTGCTACAGTGGTGAGCCAACTGTATCGAGAACGGTGGCAAGTGGAAGGATAAACGTTAGCAGAGCTTTCCTCTCAGGTAATAGCGGCTCTCCAACCGCACAGGCGCGCATAGCCTGTGCGGTTGGAGAGCCGAGGACAGATGTCAATGCTAAGGGGTGCGATCGCTTGCCTGCCAATCGGCATCAGCGGACTCCAAGGAATATAACCAGAGAACACATCTTTTTCGCCGTTTAGCGACTCGTCATTTGCTCCAGCTTTTCGGGGTATCTTGCCCCTTGCACCGTAATTTGGGAGGCAGCAGCATCGATGTTACGCAGATCGTTGGGCGTGAGCTCAATTGAAACTGCCCCGATGTTTTCGTCCAAGCGATGTAGCTTCGTAGTACCTGGGATCGGAACAATCCATGGTTTCTGGTTCAGCAGCCAGGCGATCGCAATCTGAGCCGGTGTTGCCTGCTTCTGTGCTGCGATGCTGCCAAGCAGATGAACCAGAGCCTGATTCGCTTTGAGCGCCTCTGGCGTGAAGCGAGGCAAGGTACTGCGGAAGTCGGAGTTGTCGAAGGTTGTGGTTTCGTCGATTTTGCCCGTGAGAAAGCCCCTGCCCAAGGGACTATAGGGAACAAGTCCAATGCCAAGTTCCTCAAGAGTCGCTATCACTTCCGCTTCAGGCTTTCTCCACCACAGCGAGTATTCGCTCTGGAGCGCCGTGACGGGCTGAACCGCATGGGCGCGCCGGATCGTTTGGACACCGGCTTCAGAGAGTCCAAAGTGCTTAACTTTGCCTGCCTGAATCAGGTCCTTTACGGTTCCAGCCACCTCTTCAATCGGCACATCTGGATCAACCCGATGTTGATAAAGCAAGTCGATCGCCTCCACCTTGAGCCGCTTGAGCGACCCCTCCACGGCTGCCTTGATATGCTCCGGTCGGCTATTCAGTCCGGGTGAACCTTTCATGCCACGCGGGTCGGAATTGGGACTGATGTCGAACCCAAATTTGGTAGCGATCGCCAGTTGCCCCCGGAAGGGCGCAAGAGCTTCGCCCACCAGCTCTTCGTTGGTGAACGGGCCATAGACCTCAGCGGTGTCAAAGAATGTCACGCCGCGATCGACAGCAGCCCGAAGCAGAGCGGTCATCTCCTGAGTATCTTTGGGCGGACCATAGGAAAAGCTCATGCCCATGCAGCCCAGCCCGATTGCGGAGACTTCTAAGTTACTGTTTCCCAGTTTGCGCGTTTGCATTGTCTTGTTCCAGTTATGCCACTTTTTCCAGTTATGCCACTTTTTCCAGTTATGCCGCTTTTTCCAGTTATGCCGCTTTCAGAGAGTCCATATCAATCACGAAGCGGTACTTCACATCGGACTTAAGCACGCGATCGTAGGCTTCGTTGACCTTCTGGATGGGGATGACTTCAACATCGGCTGTGATGTTGTGCTGACCGCAAAAGTCGAGCATTTCCTGGGTTTCAGGGATGCCGCCGATCATGGAGCCGGAAAGACTGCGGCGCGCCATAATCAAGCTAAATGCTGCGACATCCAGAGGCTTTTCGGGTGCGCCAATCAGGGTGATGTTACCGTCGAGGCGGAGCAGGTTGAGATAGGCATTAATGTCGTGTTTGGCGGCAACGGTGTCGAGGATGAAATCGAAGCTGCCCGCATGTTTCTGCATCTCGTCAGCATTGCGGGAGACAACGACTTCGTCAGCACCAAGACGCAGGGCATCTTCCGTCTTGCCGGGGGACGTGGTGAAGACAACAACGTGCGCTCCCATCGCATGAGCAAGCTTCACGCCCATATGCCCCAATCCGCCCAGACCGACCACACCAACTTTCTTAC
>DATNOY010000462.1:0-6699 GCA_036703495.1 Coleofasciculaceae cyanobacterium | reverse complement strand
AACCCACCCCTAACCCCTCCCAGGAGGGGAATGTCCGGGAAATTCTCTTGGGAGGGGCAGGGGCGGGTAAAACCCTTAACGCCAACCGAGAACCCCTCGGACGATCGCTTATCTGCTTTACCCCAACAACTCTTTCAGCACATCTAAATCTATGCGAATTGCATCTTCGATCGCCCTCAGCTTCTGCACAATCTTCTTGGGCGGCTCATATTGCCCATCAAGCTGCTGGCGTCTCTGGCTTATACTGTGATGCTTCAGGACAGGTTGAATTTGATCGAGAGATGCTTCACCTGACAGGAAAGCCCCAGTCACCGCCGGGGCTTGAGGAGCACGGAGTCCGCGCCACTGCAAAGCTAACAGCTTGGCATCCGCCTATTGGCTGAATCAGGACATGAATCAAGGTGGCACAGCTGCAGCGATCGCCACTCTGTCCAATTTATGGCAGTATGCACTCGGGTGAAACCAGATTATTTTTTGAAAGCCTAGCGGAGAGAGGCTTTCAAAAAATAATCTGGACTAAACTCACTTGAAAATGGCTATAGGGGCTGATTCGGGCAAAGTTCAGCCACTTGCGCAATTGTCACACGCCAATTGTCACAAGACCGACATAGCCTTGCACTGCTAATGTCATAGTCAATTGATATCTTGAATTCAGAGTAAATTACACACTCCTCACACCAACAGAGAACCCCGATTAGCACGATCGGGGTTTTTCCTTATGGCAGGTTTAAAGCGGCTGGACAACCCACACCATCCTTCAGTCTTCCCAGAGCTTAATGCCGCCCAAGAGTCCAGTGACATTAGGGACAATGATGGTTTTGGCAGGTAGCTCTAACTCAACTTTTTTGGTATTACCACCGCCAATGTAGAGTTTGTCGTAGTTGAACAAATGGCTGAGCGTAGCGATCGCTTGGGACAGTCTTTGGTTCCACCGCTTTTTGCCGATTGCATCCAGTGCTGCCCGCCCTAGCTGCTCTTCGTAGGTTTGTCCTTTGCGAAAGGGATGATGTCCTAGCTCCAGATTGGGAACCAGTTTGCCATTGAGGAACAGGGCAGAGCCAAAGCCAGTCCCTAGCGTCACGGTTAGCTCAACTCCTGTGCCAGAAATAGCGCCAAAGCCCTGCATGTCAGCATCGTTGATCACCCGAACGGGTTTGCCTAAATGCTCTAACAAAACGCCAGCTAGATCAAACCCGATCCAATCGGGATGCAGATTGGCAGCCGTTTCGGTAATGCCCATCCGAATCACACCCGGAAACCCTACCGAGACGCGATCGAATGTTTTGTCTTTGGCTAAGCTCAGCAGGGCGGTAATCACCGCTTTAGGGAGAGCAGGCTGGGGCGTATCCACGCGATCGCGTTCAGATAAGGGATTGCCCTGCTCGTCCAGCACCATGACTTTAATGCCGCTGCCGCCAATATCGACAGCGAGGGTTTGAACTGGCCTAATTTCCCCCATGTCCGTTGTCTGTCCTCTTGAATCCTGGAATCTACGGGCATTCTACTCCACCGCATTCATCAATCTTGGGTTTGTGAACAATCCTTGCAAATCAGCGTTGTGATCGGCTGCAACGTCAATTGAGGGCGATCGCCCTGGCTAAACTTTGAACCTGCCCGCTGGTTGTGTTGGAGTATGACGTGCCATAGTTCAGCTTCAGAGAGCCAGAGTAGACTTTAGAAGACCTTGAGACAAGGGCGGTTTGTCGCCTGAGAGTCGATGAAGATTTTGATGCTCTCTGCTACCTTTCCTTATCCGCCGACCCGCGGCGGGACGCAGGTACGCACCTTTAACTTGCTGAAGTATTTGCAACAGCGCCACTCCGTGACAGTGCTGACCTTGCGATCGCCCGATGTCTCAGACGACGAAGTGGCCGCTTTGCGACAATCTGTCACAGAGCTAGCAATTTTTCCGCGTCTTCAGACCAGCGATGCTGCAGATCGCTGGATGGGCAAGCTACAGCGCTTTGGTAGCTTTATGTTGGGGGGAAAGCCGCCTAGCGTTTGGTCGAGCTATTCGCCGCAGGCGCAGGGGTGGGTGGAGCAGGCAGTAGAGGCAGGCAAGTTTGAGGTGGTGACCTGCGAACATTGCGTCAATGAAATTTATGTGCGGCCGCAGTGGAAATCGCGGCTGCATACGGTGGTCAACATCCATAGCTCGGTCTATGGCACTTGCAAAAATCAGCTAGAAACAGGTACTTCAGAACATATTTGGCGCGATCGCCTCAACCTGCCGTTGCTGTACCGCTATGAGCGCCAGTACTGTGAAAAGTTTTCCGGCATTGTGGTGACGACAGACGAGGATCGGCAGCAGATTCAAGCCTTTGCTCCGGCCGCCGAGATTGCCGTTATCCCCAATGGAGTGGATTTTGAGCAATTTCCCTATCGTTCTGCCGATCCGGGTGGGCATCGGCTGGTGTTTGTCGGCGCAATGGACAATGCCCCTAACATTGATGCCGTGCGATTTTTCAGCCTGGAGGTGTTTCCCGCGATTCGGCAAACCTACCCGGACGCCACGCTGGAACTGGTGGGATCTCGCCCCGGACAGAACGTGACAGAACTGGGCGATCGCCCCGGCATTACGGTGACGGGGCGGGTGCCATCTATGGTGGACTATTTGCACCGGGCTACAGTTTGCGTAGTGCCCATGCGAACTGGCTTTGGCATCAAAAACAAAACGCTGGAGGCGATGGCGGCTGGCACTCCTGTCGTAGGCAGCGATCGCGGTTTAGAAGGGCTGGCTGTCGATGCGGCCAATCTGCCGCTGCGGGCCCTGCGGGCCAATCGGGTGGCAGAGTACGTGAGTGCGATCGAACGCTTGTTTGAGCAGCCGGGACTGCGGGCCCAATTGTCTCAGGCAGGGCGATTGCTGGTTGAGCAAGATTACACTTGGGAACGAGCAGGGCAGCGCTATGAGCAGGTGTTGAGCAGAACGGTAGAGGAAGGGCAATGAGGCTAGGGCGATCGCACGATAAAGCCAGCATTAAAGCCAGCGTCAAAGTTAGCGTTTGGGTAGAGGAAGGTCAGTCCAGCCGCCGAGGGGGTAAAGTGCTGCTGTGGCTGGCTGGCATCGGTGCGGTCGGGCTATTGTCCTGGGGCGGCTGGCTGGCTGCAAATCTGATTATTAATCCAGCGGCAGTAGCGTGGTTGAACGACTTTTTGCCGGAATGGGGACGCTTTGCGGTGAGCCAATCGGCTCAGACGATGGCTGAAATTGAGGCGGAGGTAGCCAAAGCAGGGCGAGGGGTCGGTCAGCCGGTGAGCTTGAGTGCCTATGTTCCCAAAACCTCTGCGATCGCTCAGGATATTTTGCTGCCCATTTTTGCGCCTCAATCCTACTGTCATAGCAAGGCTGAAGACTGCCGGCAAATGGTGGAACTGCGGGCTTATCGTCCGTCTGCCCTCCGATCTGGCAGCACTCCAAGATTTGATCTGATAGATCGGCTGAAGGTGGCGGGGCCAGAGGAGGGACTGGCGATCGCCCCTTTAACCCATTCGCAGGTTGTTAACCCCGGTTCTAATCGTCAGTTGCCGTTGACGATGGTAACGGTGATTGAGGGCAAAGCGCCCGATGCAGCGGTTTGGCTGCACCTGAGTGGACAGTGGCAACGCAGCACCCTTGAGCTAGTTTACGGACAGGTTGTTCGCTATGATCCGTTGCGCGATCGCCTGCAGCTATTGCTGTCCTGGACAAGTCCTGCCGGACAGCTCCCCCGCTGGCAGCAGGTCACGGGTGCAGCCAGCCCCGAATTGGTGGTGGATCAAACGGTGGGCTTAGAACCGCAGTTTCAGGTGTATCAAGTGCAGCCAGCCCCCGGTCATCGGGTGAAGCTAGAGGCGATCGGACTGAATCCGGCAGGGCCAGATCAGCCCGCTTATCGGCAGGGCTTACTGTTGGCTCGCAACGGGCTATGGTCTGCGGCGTTAGATTTGCTGCAAAAGGCTAAGCAAGCGGGCGGCTCCTGGTCAGCTATGGCCCAAGCCCAGCTGGATCTGGTTGCCCTCCATGCCCGCGTCACGCAAGCTCAGTCCAGCCGCGATTGGGCCAGCCCCACCCAGCAGATCACCGCCTTGCTCATTGATAATCGTTGGGCCAAAGCCCTGCAACTTCTGCAGTTAGCCCATACCAATGGCTATGACGTTAAAACCCTGCTAGCAGCCAACGGCAATCTGCGGCAGCGGGTAGAGGCGTACTTACAGGTGCATCCGCATCAGCTTGAGGCGCAGCAATGGGGGGCTTTGAGTGTGGCAGTACAGCGCGATCGCGCGGCCGCGCTGACCTGGCTACAGCGGCGTTCAGGGGCGGGCGGGCGATCGTCCCCTTTGGCAGCGATTCTTGCCCTGCTCGCTTCGCCAGATGCTCCAGCGCCACCTCCGTTCACGAATGCCTCTGCTCCCGCTGCGGCTGCCGTCCTGCCCCGGCTGATTGGATCTGTCACGCCCCTCAGCCACTTGCGTCCCAGCGACTGGTTTAGTCCCGTCCCGCTGCAGCTACCGGCTCAGCAGAGCTGGTACGAAATTCAGGTGCTAGGAGTGCAGGAAGATCAAACCTGGCGACGTTCTTCTATCGAGCGGGTAGCCGCAAACTTGACAGGTGCAGCGCTCTGGCATCGGCTAGGACTGGATCAGAACCCGTCTCTACAAATTATGGTCTGGTCAGAGGCGTCGCCGCAGTCGATTCCAGCTCACATTTGGGCGGTGCAAAGGCAGGCAGGCAACCTCTATCTTCTGGCATCGGCAGATCCGATGCCGCAGTTCACATCTCAACCGGCGATCGCCCTGACTCCCAATACCCTGCAATGGCTTGCTCCGCTGGAGGTTTTGACATTGTCTAGCCTGCATCAACAGCAACCCCAACCGACCGCAACGCTGATCGCATCTCTAGAGCATGAGCTACAACAGGCAGGGCAAATGCCGAAAGCGATTGCAGCCGCTGAGACGGGTGCACCAAAGGCTAACGCGGCTGAGGCAGGTGCGGCAGCAGAGCCGTTATCCCAGGTGGGAGATTGGCGGGTCGATCGCATGGAGCTGACGGGCGATGCCCCCGCCGAACTGGTGATGACGCTGACGACTGAAGGGTCTGACTCTGCGTCTCACCCATTGACTCATACCCTGATTTTTTCCAGTACAGGTGCTGTTCTTTACAGCGATCTCTCGATACCCGATCAGGCGATCGTGGCCATTGCCGATTTGCAAAATGGTGAATTGCCAGCGCTGATCATTCGCAAGGGGCAGAGCTATGAGATGCGGCAATGGTCGCAGCAGCAACACCAATTTGAGTAAGGTTTTGTTAAGGCGAAATCTACTCCCGAACTGGGTTCTATGGGTTCTGGTTCTATGGTTTCTATTGAAGTATCCTGGCTATCTCATATCTAAGGTGTTGAAGATCTTTTCTCTTCAGCCGCGTGATAATGAGGTAACAATTTGTCGGTCCATCGCCCTGGAGGTTTTGCCCTATGACCCGCGAAAGTGTTGACCGAACTCAGCTATCGCCGCAGCAAAAGTCATCCTGGCTGAGCAGCACTTTTCAACGGGCAACGGCACAGGAAGAAGCGCGATCGCCCAACCTTCCAGAACCCAACCCTTTCCACCAATCTCGCTTCCAGCACGACTTCAGCCGCATTCCTGTCAGCAGCGGCGATCGCCCGGTGGTTCAACCCAGACTGAGGATTGCTGGGTCAGGAAACAGGGATGAGCAGCAAGCCGATCGCCCAATCGAGCCGACCGGACAGCAAAAGCTGGTGCATGGGATGCAGCAACATCAAGTAGCAGTAAAGCGATCGTCTCAGCTATCAGAGCAACATCTCAACCGCACTGGCATGCCTGATGATCTGAAAGCGGGTATTGAAAACATCTCTGGCATGTCCATGGATGATGTAAAAGTTCACTACAATTCCACCAAACCTGCTCAGTTAAATGCGTTGGCGTATACGCAGGGTACGGAGATCCACGTCGGACCTGGTCAAGAGCAACATTTGCCGCATGAAGGGTGGCATGTCGTGCAGCAGAAGCAAAGGCGGGTCAATCCGACCATACAAACCCAAGGAGTGCCAATTAATGATGATCAGGGTTTGGAGCATGAGGCGGATGTGATGGGCGCGAAAGCCATGCAGATGCGTCGTTCAGAAAAAAGTGCGTTTGAATTGCTCAGCCCCACGGCGTATCCATGCTCCATACAACGGATGCAAGGTGTGTCCGGTGTAAGCAAAGCTTCTGATGCTGAGCATGAAGGGCAGGATGACGACGCTGAAGAAGACCTGCCGAAGCATCTGAGTAAGCAGGAACAATCCGTTGCCAAAGACCTTGCCAAAATCAAACAGGATGACGATGGATCGAACCTCGATCCGGTAGCGGCACAGCAAGCTCTCAGCAATCTAGGACTAGGTGGCGATGTGCCCCAACCGAAAGAGCATGATGAAATTGCCGATCTTGAGGAGTTGATCAAAACGGCGCATGAAGTTGGACTTACACCTGAAGAGTTGGCAAAACCTTCCCAGCAACTCCGGAAGATGAAACTTCAGCGCGATGTTACAGCTTTGTTGGACAGTGAGGCTCCCACCATTCCGGAATTAGAACGGGTTCTTCAGGAGGGTGCAGAAGTTGGATTCGAAAAAGGTGTTTCAGGAAAGGTCAATGCTGAGTTGGTGAGAGCACAACTTATCCAACAAGTCCCTGCCCTTAGGCTGGTCATTATGCCTGTTG
>DATNOY010000461.1:0-5774 GCA_036703495.1 Coleofasciculaceae cyanobacterium | reverse complement strand
AAATAGAAATCCATAATTATGTAATTAATTACGTAAGTGATTACATATTATCACAGCTTGATGTGGGTCTATAGCAATTTGCAACTGAGTCAAGCCCAGATGATTTTTTGAAAACCTTGCTCCGAGTAGCTTTCAAAAATTAAGGTTTGGGTTTTATTAAATTCCCGTTCCTTACTGGACTGGGGACAACTATTGCAATCCTGGGTCAGGTTTTTTGAGCAATTTTTTGAGCAATGATGTAAACGTGGTTTTCAGGATACTGGTCATATTCCAGATGGCGGCAGGTGCAGCGATGCTCTGCCAGAAGCTGCAGGAAGGCATCTACTCCCAACGTGCTGTACTCAAAGTCCTGCCCTTGAAAGGCTCCTGCAACCTCGCTGTTAGTATGTCCCCCACCGCAGGTGAACAGGATCACTCCGTCGGGCTCAAGCGCATTGCAGAGCTTGCTCACTACAGGGGCTTGCCGGTGGAGCGGCAGATGAAAGGTGCTGTCCCAAGCAGAAATCAAGCTGTAAAGTTTTGGCGGTATCCAGCTGCAGATATCTTCAACGTAAAAGTTGATGTCTGGATGCAGCTGCCTGGCTAAATGGATCATCTCTTCAGAAATATCCAGTCCTTCAGCCTGAAATCCCTGCTGGGATAAGACGTTGATAAAACGCCCGCTGCTGCCACACCCTACGTCAAGCGCTGCGTGTCTTGTGACCGTAAAGGCGATCGCCCGCTCTAATTGGGCGATTCCGTAAAGCGAATTTTGATGCTGAGTCTGCCACCATTGGGCAATTTGATCATATCGGGTGGCTGTATCATTTGGCTCCATCGCAAAACTCATCCCACCGCGATCGACTTCCTGTGCAGTAAAAGTTTAGACTTTTTCCTTGCCGCTGCCCATCAGATACAGCAACGCCATCCGTACTGCTACTCCACTGGTGACTTGCTGAGAGATCAGACTGAACTTGGGGTCGTCCATTAACTCGGAGCTAATCTCGACGCCTCGGTTAACTGGCCCCGGATGCAACACCTTAACATCGGGCTGGCAAAGCTGCAGGCGATCGCCTGTGATGCCATAGCGCAGATGGTACTCCCGCAGGCTGGGCAGGAGATGGCTGGTCATGCGCTCCTTTTGAATCCGCAACGTCATGACAAAATCAGCATTTTCTAGAGCGGGTTGTAGGTTCCAGTGGAGAAACAGTTTGCGCGGCAGATCTCCTGACCCTTGAACGAAATCGGCAAATTGCTTGGGCAAGAGGGTCGGTGGGCCGACTAAATGCACTTCTGCACCGCTAGCAGTCAGGCTCCAGATGTTGGAGCGGGCCACCCGCGAATGGAGAATATCCCCAACGATCGCAATCTTTTTGCCGGACAGCAGTGATAACCGAGGCTTTTCAGGATCCAGCAAGGAACAAATGGTAAACAGGTCGAGCAGGGCTTGCGACGGATGCTCATGCTGGCCATCGCCTGCATTGAAGACACCAACCCGCGTTTGCAGCCGATCCATTTCATTGGCGATCGCTTGCGGCACGCCCGCCTCTCGATGGCGGATCACCATAATATCGGTTCCCATGGCCAGGTAGGTCTTCGCCGTGTCTAAGATCGTTTCACCTTTGGTCATCGACGAGGTGCCTGGCGCAAAGTTGAGGGTATCGGCGGATAATCGCTTGGCTGCCAGTTCAAAGCTGCTGCGGGTGCGGGTCGAAGATTCAAAAAAAAGATTGGCAATCACTTGCCCTTGCAAAGCCGGAACTTTTTTGGTGCGACGAGATAGCACTTCTTGAAAGCTGGCCGCCGTTTGCAAGACCGTATCGTATTCGGCCGATTGAAAGTCAGCGAGAGAAATAATGTGATGGCGAGTCCAGGTTGTAGCAGCCATAGGAAAAATTCATACTCATGTTAAAGTGCCTGATTCAAAGATTCAGGGGTGATCACAGCGTCGGTTGTAGATGCTCTGACAGAACAATTGTCACATCGTCTATGAATTGAGTTTTGCTCCCTTAACAGCTTGCCTTGTTTTGGACAATTTAGCAGGGCAATCTCACGCTTTCGCAGATTTGGGCAGGCTTTCGCAGATTTGGGCTTTCACAGATTTGGGCTTTCGCAGATTTGGCAGATAATCTGTGATGGGGTGACTGACAGCTACTCGATGCTTACTCTGGCAACCCAGCAAACCAATCTTTGACTGATTGCCCCTAAACCATACTGACCGACATCAACTCTTCCGCCATCTCAAAATTAGCCGTGACGCTTTGCACATCGTCCAAATCTTCTAGCGCATCCATTAATCGCAGCAGCGATCGCGCCTGTTCTGGATCGGTGACTTCTACCCCGTTATTGGGAATCCAGCGCAGTTCAGCCTGGACGACCGTGTAGCCCTGATCTTTCAAGGATTGCGTTAAAGCTTCCAGGCTGTTGGCATCGGTAAAGACTTCAGCACCGGGCACCCCTTCCTCCAGTTCCACCAGCTCATAGGATTCTGCCCCCCCTTCTAGCGACGCTTCCAATAGGGCATCCTCATCGATCGGCTCATAGCCTCTGCCCTTGGCTAGTTCTTTACCCCTCAGGGTAGCCACACCCTTTTGCTCAAACATCCAGCCTACGCAGCCCGTTTCCCCCAAGTTGCCGCCCCGCTTGCTAAAGGCAGCCCGCAGATCGGCTGCTGTGCGGTTGCGGTTGTCGGTGAGGGCTTCCACAATTACGGCCACGCCACCTGGGCCATAGCCTTCGTAGCGGATGGCTTCTAGCTCATCGCCGCTGAGTTTGCCGGATCCTTTGGCGATCGCCCGGTCAATGTTGTCATTGGGAATGCCGGCCGCTTTCGCTTTCTCGATCGCCGTTCGTAGCTGAAAATTACCGGCTGGATCAGGCACCCCGCTACGGGCCGCCACAATAATGGCTCTAGAAATTTTGGCAAATGTTGCGCCTTTGACTGCATCAACTCTGGCTTTTTGCCGCTTGATGTTAGCCCATTTACTATGTCCTGCCATGCGTCCAATCTGTGAAATTTTCTATATCTTCAGCATCTAGGATAAACAAAGATTCGGTGTAGTACAGGAGGACATTTTTCTGGCGGCTCTGCGGTTCAGGTTGCCTACCGATCGCGTTGCACCCAAACTACCTGGGGCGCGATCGGCTCCGTTTGGCACCTTGAAGCAGGGAAATGAACCAACGCCAACGCCCAACGGTTGATGCTGTTTTACTCAGTTCCCAATCTGTCCCGTCAGACTGAAATTGTGATTGCCCGAGACGCGGCCAGTAAGAGGCTTGATCAGCAGTTCTGTCGAACCTTCAGCTGGGACATCCCCGATGCTGAATCTAAATTACAGCGCGGGCTTCCCATTTCAGCCGCTGTTACTGGCTGTTCTAGTGGGGCGAGAGGCTATTCTGGCAACTGGTACTGCTCAACGATTTTTTTAGCATACTCCGGCACATGGGCTTCCAGCTTTTCAGGATGTTGGCGCTTCACGTACAGGTAATTGCGGGTGAAGTGAGAATCGATCGAGAAGCGGGCATATTCCAGTCCTTTGGGGCCCACTTTTTCGATCACCACACCCATGAGCTTGGCGGCCCACATCGGTAGGGTTACGCCTTTGTCATAGGCAGGGATGCTTTGCTGCACTGCATTTTTGCGATCGCCCTTGGAGGTCACCGGCTGTGTTTCAATTTGATCCATCACCAGATCCAGCATCTCTTGACCGCGATCGTTGCGAACCACAATCCACTGCCAGCCAAAGGGTGCGCCCATATAGCCGACAACTAGGTCAGCCAGAGAATTCACATAGTCAAAGCAGCTCATGCAAGAAGGTGCAAACACATCTTTTAGCTGGTTGGTCTTCAAGCCAAAGAACGGCACCGTTTCGGTAGAGCCATCTTCATGCTTAAAATGCACCCGAAAATCTTGCATGAACTCGTAGTGAACGACTGTAGAAGGCGATCGGCTGGTGGTATCTAAAAACTTTTGCAATCCGGCGCGGGTGACATTATCGACGCAAGGAGTGCCCAGCACATACAGCTTCTCTAGCCCCAGCTCTTGTTCAACGGCCCGCAGAGCCTGAATTTGGCAGCCTACACCAATCACCAACAGTCGCTTCAAGCCCGATTGCTCAATCTGCTCCAGAACCGATAAATTGGGCGACAGTGTCGGTTTGTTGACCCGGGCCGCCAGAATTTCTGCAGGAGTCCGGGCAATGATTGGCATCGGCTGAAACCGGTCTTCCTGGGTGTTCTGGACACAGACGACGCCTTCCACCAACCCCCGATTCAGCATTTCAATGGCGATCGAGCTAACAATTCCCGTCCACTGAGCTCCGGCGATCGGCTCGGTCTTGCGAGCAGCCATCATGGTTTGATTCACCCCAAAGTACCAATCGTCCTCATTTTCTAGATCGCGACTGCGCCCATGCGTTTGGGCTTCCAGCTGAGGAATTTGCTGATTGAGAAAAGCGCAGGCTTGTTTAACGTAGTGAATGTAGTAGGTATCGCAAAGTCCGCAATCACTGCATAGCTCTTTGGCAGGCGGACGGCTACCCGGTTTGAGCGCTTTGGCTTTTTTCAAAGCTTTTTTCGGGTTGGATGAAGGGTTAGAGGAATCGGGAAGTACAGAAGTCATTAAGCAGCAAAGGGGGTTTAGCGATGATCTCCTACTGATCACAATACCGTAATCAGGGAAGGCCGATCGATCGGCGAAACACCCTGCCTGTAAAATCAAGGGTCTTAAGTGGGCTCCAACCCAGTTAAGCCAGAACACGCTAGGATATTAAGATCTCAAATCTTCATCCAAAGGAAATATTGAGGCGATTTGATAGCACTTTTTAAAACAGACTTTCTCCAAACTAACGACTTTCCTGCCAGTCAATATCAGCTGGCCAATGGGTTGACCGTGATTCACCAGTCCGTGCCGGCTTCGCCTGCTGTTGTCGTCGATGTTTGGGTCCGTGCCGGGGCGATCGCTGAACCCGACGGCTGGTCGGGCATGGCGCATTTTCTAGAGCATATGATCTTCAAGGGCACCGATCGCTTGCTGCCGGGGCAGTTTGACCAGGTGATTGAAAATCGGGGTGGGCTGACCAATGCTGCCACCAGCCACGACTATGCTCACTACTTCATCAATACGACTGCTGCTCATTTGCCTGAGACCTTGCCCTGCCTCGCAGAACTGTTGCTTAATGCCACTATTCCCGATGAAGAATTTGAGCTAGAGCGCGAGGTCGTGCTAGAGGAGATTCGTCAGTCTCAAGATGATCCGGATGCGCTGGGTTTTCAAGCGTTGATGGAAAGTGTCTACCAGCGTCACCCCTATGGTCGGCCGGTGCTGGGGGATGCAGAAACTTTGACTGCCCGATCGCCTGAAGAAATGCGCTGTTTCCACCAGTCTCACTATCAGCCTGAAAATATGACCGTGGTGGTGGTGGGGGATGTAGATCACGAGACGGCTTTAGGACTGGTTGAGCATGCCTTTGGCAGCTTCAACTCGCCTGCTGTCTGTCCTCGCCCCAAGGTGCTGGCTGAACTGCCGATGACCGAAATTCGGCGGCAAGAGCTGTATCTACCTCGGCTGGAGCAAGCCCGTCTGATGATGGCCTGGACGGCTCCCGGAATTGCTGATCTACGCAGCGCCTATGGCTTAGATTTGCTGTCGGTCTTATTAGCGGGGGGGCGCACGTCGCGGCTGGTGCGGGAGCTGCGGGAAGAACGGCAGCTTGTGCAAGATATTGGCAGCAGTTTCTCGTTGCAACGCGATTCTAGCCTGTTTACCATTACGGCCTGGCTGGATCCGCAGCATT
>DATNOY010000460.1:0-6803 GCA_036703495.1 Coleofasciculaceae cyanobacterium | reverse complement strand
CAAACCAATTTCCGACAAAGTCTATTGTTCATGTCCAGACTAAAGCAGTCTTAATTTGCCCAACCAAATACTCCGGCTCAAAAGGTTTAATCAGGACTGCTGCAACTCCCAAGGCTCTTGGATCGAGGTGAGCCATCACCTGCACTTTAGCGGTCAGTAAAATAACAGGGATATGCGCAGTGGTAGGATTGTTCCGCAACCTCTTTAAGGTCACGATGCCATCCATCTCTGGCATCATCAGGTCTAATAAGATAGCATCTGGCCGCTCTAACTCTGCCTGTTGCAACCCCTCTAAACCTGAACTAGCAGTAAACACTTTCCAGCCTGCTGTAATTTCCAGCGTCAGTTGGGTCACTCGCCTCAGAGCAGCCTCATCATCAATCAACAAAATCCGCTTGGTCATGGCATTGACCCGACCGGGAAAATGCAAAGGGTTAACCACCGTCTCGGCAACTAGGGTGCGATCGCTGTCAATGGGCATAGAAATAGCTCGCTTTTAAAGATGAACAACAAAAAAGTAACGCGATCTAATATCAAATCCGCCTAAATCACCTCAATCAGAAGGGGGGTGCAGACGCCCCACGCCCCTCTTATTCCCAGCAAGTCACCGGATCTAACATAACAATTATCAATTTCTTGATCTATAGCAGTCCTCAATAGCAGTCCTCAATAAACTGTAAGAAAGGGAGGGAGGGAACAGTGCCTCCTCCTCAAAGATTCCGCCCCCAACCCCTTTTTTGATTTTCCTACGGCTAACTTGGGGCTGTTATCCCTCTATCTTAAGAGTGAGAATTGAAAAACTTGTGAAATATGAATGAAAGGTTAGTCTTTGAGCCTTTCACGCTTAAATTCCAAGAAAGCCCTTATTGCTACGGGTCGTAGTAATAAAGGCTTCCTTGGAATTGCATAATACTGAACTATGGCAATCCTAAATGAGGGGTGAACGGGTGGTGGGAGCAGTGCTTAGGGACATTCATCAAGCATTGCGCTAGCAATAGTCCAACCCCTCTGAATTTTTTTATGGCTGAAGATTACTAGATCGCCAATGCTAATCAGCCAAAAGCTTAATTTAATACCCTACACAGGCTTGGCTGCAAAGACATAAAATGCAGCACCTTCACTAACCCATCCTGGACCACCATCAGGGTTGGTCGAGTATTGATATCGCATCGGATTGGTTGCCGCATATTGATAAACCGGGATCGTGTTAGCTTCCTGTTTCTTGAAAGCATAAAACGCAACACCATCATTAACCCACCCTTGTCCTACGTTAGGGTTAGTTGAGTAATGATACCGCGCTGGATTAGCTGCAGAATATTGATAAACCGGCACAGTACCCGCTTGATCCTTACCAAATGCAAAAAAGCCAACACCGGACTTCTTCCATCCTTCAACACTAGAGTTGGCTGAGTATCGGAATCGCCAAGGACTCTCTAGATAGTAAGCATAGATCGGCATAACTTGATATACAAGCGTTTTAGGCTTCCGCAGCGCGACCCAAGTATCTGCTCCAACAATTCCATCAGCTACCAAGCCATTTTGCTGTTGAAACTTAACGACAGCAGCTTTAGTAGCAGGGCCAAACTCTCCATCAGCAACCAAATTCGCTCCGTTCTCGTTCAACAGTTTTTGTAACGTAACAACAGCAGCCCCTACATCTCCCTGGCGCAGAACTGGATCTGCCGCAGCTGCCTGACGGCCCTCAGCGTTGGATTGATCGTCCGTTTTTTCATTGACTGGCATATGATTTTCCTCTCTCCGGCTATGGTTCAAAAAGTTATGATTCAAAAGGGTATTTAATCTATTACCTTTTGAATACACTATGCTATATTTTTGAAGTTAATTTTTATCCGTTCAAATTCCTCCTTAATTCAATCTTTGTTGGCTATCTCAAGTATTTTGACAATCAATTTTAGGTTTAGATCACATAAATAGACTAAAGCCCCAAGCTTGACCGTCTAGTTTAAGGGAAAAGATGAAGAAACAAAAGAGTGAATTAGCGAACTTTGATCAGGACTGTAATATTCCTAAATTAGCAATGCTCTTAATTCAACCTTTAAACTTCCATCTTCATATGGATTGACGAACTACGAACCGTGATTTAATGCACTCTTCAATTAAAAATCGTTCTCTTCCCTCAGCCCTCATACAATTGGGTCACCCATTCGGGTGATTGGGGAAGAACTTCGTAGCTTTACAAAACAACAGCCTACAAAACAACAGCCTGAGGTTTGCAGATTCAATGACGGGCATCACCCCAAAACCACCCTTCAAACTTTAGTAGCCAACTGTTTGATCCACTAAGTTTCGCAAGCAAAGTCCATTGCGATAGCGCGAGAGATTATCGAGAAATAATGCGATCGTTCGCTCCGGAATTCGGGGTGAGAAGCCAGAACAATGCGGCGTGACCAACACATTCGGCAAAGACCAGAAAGGGCTTTCTGGCGGCAAAGGTTCCACATAGAAGGTATCTAACCCTGCTCCAGCAATCCGCCCTTCTCTTAAGGCAGCGATTAATGCAGGCTCATCGATAACAGCACCCCGAGCAATATTAATCAGGTAAGCGCTCGATCGCATCAAACCGATCGCTTCAGCATCAAACATACCTTTAGTTTCAGATGTTAATGGCGTTGCTAACACCACATAATCTGCTTCTGGAAGCAGCGATCGCCACTGATCTGCACCGACGACTTGCTCAAACTTGGGTAGAGATTTTGGATGACGACACGATCCCCAAACTCGCATCCCAAAAGCATTAGCACGCTTAGCAATTTCTTGCCCGATGCTTCCTGCACCTACAATCAGCAATGTTGCTCCCTCCACCTCTTGCAAAGGTAATTCAATGCTTCTGATCCAGTGACGATCGGCTTGCATAGCCTGCAATTTTGGCAAAAGCTTAGCATGACTCAGGATATACGCCATGACAAACTCGGCGATCGGGACTGCAAAAGTGCCTGCACCATTAGTTAAAAGAATATTACGCTTCAAAAAAGTTGGTGTCAGAATATGATTGACGCCGGCGCTAGGAGTTTGCTGCCAACGGATTTGGGGAGCGGCTGCCAATACTTTGTGCAACGTCTCTGTTTTCAAATAAAACCAATTGAGATACACTTCTGCATCGCTAGGATCTCCATCAAAGTTACCCTGACTATCTACCCAGGCAAGCTGGATATCAGGATCAGATGACAGCTGGGGGCGCAGGATGGCAGCAAACTCAGTAGGTAGAAGGAGTTTCATGGTTCCAATAGGTTTTGAAGCAAGCAGGCGCTAGAACATTATTCTAGATCAGGCGATATTTCAATGGAGCCAGGGGTCAGGGACTTCCCGACCCGACCGGCTCGGCACAATCCTACAGCACAGGTTCAGCCATGCCCTGCTCTATGCGATACAGAATTTGTTAACTATTACTCCGGCAATATTTGAGAATACCTAAACCCAAGGGCTTCAAATTGCTGAGGGAATAGCGATGTTGTCTTAACAATCTATCGCTTGATTTAACCCAACCTCCTCGATTAGAGACGAAATTCAAGGTAATCTTGAAGAGAACCCCAAACAATCTGAAAATCCTACTTTATCCAGTCAGAGATCACCCATGCTTAGGGATGCTCAGGGTCTACCAGTAACAACCGACTCGCCCGAAGCTGTTGATGCGATCGATCAATTTGCCAATCAGCTGCTCAGCTACGGGAACAACATAGCGGTCATTATCCAAGCCGTTGAGGCAGATCCCACGGCTGTCTTGCCCAATGCTCACCTGGCGGCCCTCCACCTGTTTGCCGAAACCGCCGATGCAGTAGCCGATGCAGCAGACTATTTAAAAGTCGCTCAGGCTAATCTGGATCAAGCAACGGAGCGAGAGAAGCTATATGTGGGAGCGATCGCCGCCTGGGCAAACGGTAAGGTGGATCAGGCCCTAGACTATCATGAGGCGCTGGCAGAGCAATATCCTCGCGATGTCATCTCCGTACAAATTGGGCAATACCATTATTTCAACCTGGGCAACCGTCAGGGCTTGTTGAACTTAATTGAGAAAGTGCTGCCTGCCAATCGCGAAAATGCTTTCCTGTATGGGATGCAGGCATTTGGGTTAGAGCAGTGCCGCCGCTTGGACGCAGCCGAAGTCACCGGACGACAGGCCACAGAAATGCATCGACAAAACCCATGGGCGCACCATGCCGTTGCCCATGTGCTAGAAACTCAAGGGCGCACCGCTGAAGGAATTGCCTGGATGGAATCGTTGAGCGACACCTGGGATGCCTGCGGTTCCTTCTACACTCACAACTGGTGGCATGTGGCACTTTACTACCTTGACCAAGAAGAGTTCGCGAAAGTGCTAGAACTCTACGATCGCCACATTTGGGGTCGAGCCGATAAAAGTTATTCTCAGTGCCACCTAGACGCCATTTCCATGCTGCTGCGGCTAGAACTGCGGGGAGTAGAAGTGAGTGAACGGTGGCAGCAAGTGGGAAATTATTTTCTTCCTCGCATTCACGATCACATTCTACCGCTGATTGATGTGCAATATATTTATGCACTGGTGCGATCGGGACATGAACAGCAAGCCTACGCCATGTTGCAAAGCATCCAGGATTATGCAAAAACTGCTTATCCCTACATACGAACAGCCTGGTCTGAAGTAACGCTACCCCTTGCCCGAGGCATGCTGGCTCATGCCGTTGGAGATTGGTCTACAGCCGTCACTGCAATCAGGTCTGCCTTACCCCGCCTGCATAAGATTGGCGGTAGCCATGCCCAACGAGATTTGTTTGAACAAGTTTATATCGATGCACTCATCCGGTTGGGAAACTTTCAGCAGGCCAAACGGCTTTGGGAAAAACGCGCCCAAGCCAGGACTTCAGTGCCCTCTCTCCAACGCACGCTAGCGTCTAGCTTAGAATCCCGAATTAATTAAAACCGAACTTTTAATTTTTGAAAGCGCGGCCTTGCCGCGCTTTCAAAAATTAAGTTTTGGGTTTTATTAAATTCACGTTCCTTAGAATGGCGGATGAAATAACATCCAGGCTTGGCGGGCATTTGCAAAGCGTTGCGCCGAGGCATCCCATTGCCTTCAATTGACGCTCCTTAGCGCTTCACCAGGCGTTCTAGAAGGTAGCTTTGAGTGTCTAAATCTCCTAACTCCTGGAAGAGTGCAGTGCTGAGATAGCGTTCGCCGAAACTGGGCTGAATCATCACAATCAGCTTGCCTGCATTCTCAGGACGTTTGCCAATCTCGATCGCTGCTGCCAAAGCTGCCCCCGATGAAAGACCCGACAGCAATCCTTCTTCCCGAGCTAAGCGCCGACCATAGGCGATCGCATCATCATCCGCAACCTGAATAATATCGTCAATTAACTCAGTCCGTAACACCTGAGGAACAAACCCTGCCCCAATGCCCTGAATCTTGTGGGCCCCAGGTCGCCCTCCTGACAGCACAGGGCTGTGGATCGGTTCTACGGCGATCGCCTGAAAACTAGGTTTACGTTGCTTGATCACTTCTGCAACCCCGGTTAGTGTTCCTCCCGTTCCCACCCCCGCAATCAAAATATCAACCTGTCCATCCGTATCCGCCCAAATTTCTTCAGCTGTGGTTTCGCGGTGGATTTTGGGATTCGCAGGATTGAGGAACTGTTGCAGCATATAGGCATGGGGCGATCGCGCAACAATTTCTTCAGCTCGTCGGATAGCACCTCGCATACCCTCAGCACCCAGCGTTAGCTCTAGTTCGGCTCCATATCCCCGCAGCATCGCTCTGCGCTCTAAACTCATCGTATCGGGCATCGTTAGAATTAAGCGGTACCCCTTGGCAGCGGCAACCATGGCTAGCGCAATTCCGGTATTCCCCGAAGTAGGTTCTACAAGAATGGTTTTACCCGGATGAATTAAGCCCGCTTTTTCTGCCTCTAGCACCATATTGATGCCAATCCGGTCTTTAACTGAGGCAGAAGGGTTCATGCTCTCCAGCTTAACGACAATTTGAGCAACGCAGCCCTCAGCTTGCGGAACTTTATTCAGCTGTACCAGCGGGGTGCGTCCAATCAGTTCTGTAATATCTTTAGCAATTCGCATACTCACGTCCTTTCATCTAAATCACAATGCTTCGCGCTGAGTGAACTGTTCGCTGAATCAAAAATGGATTAAATGTGATACATCGGTTCAACTTGTTTAGCATCTTCTAATTTCTGACATAAATCTTGCAGGGTATAGCGGCTCAACACAATCTGAGAAGCGGCTCTGGCTTGCTGCCAAACGCCATGTACCAAGTCTTTTTCTATCGTTGTGGTATCAGATAGAGGCTTTCCTTTAGACTTGCGCTGACGCACCTGTTCTTGTCCCGATTCTCCCTCAACTGAGGAAATAATTTCCAGAACCGTAATTTGCCGAGGTTCTCGCGTCAATACATATCCCCCTCTTGCCCCCCGTTGACTTTGAATGATGCCAGTGTGTCGCAAGTGAATCAAGATTTGCTCTAAATACCGATCGGGAATTGCGTGCTTTAGGGTAATCTCGCTCAGCTTTAAAGGTTCTTTTCTGGCGTGACAGCTTGCCATTTCCAATAGTGCCACTAGGGCATACTCAACTCTGGCAGACATTTCCACAGGCACACTCACTTATCGTGTAAAACTCTGATGCTATTTACTATAATCCGGTTTTCTGGTCGAGTTATAGTAGTAAAGAAAAAATATTATAAAATCCACACCTGCGCGAGATGGAGAATCACGCCTGATCTCACCCAGCCGCAGATCAGAGGCAACAGCCAGTCTAGGATCAAAAGCGGGATAGGCATCGCTCGATCGCCTTTTACT
>DATNOY010000459.1:0-4248 GCA_036703495.1 Coleofasciculaceae cyanobacterium | reverse complement strand
CGGGGATGATGGGGGTGAACTTGGCGCGATCGCTCGTTATCTGTTTGACGTAAAACTCGTTGATTAAGTGCGTTACCTGATCGCGACTGCCAATGATCCATACCTGCGCTTTGTCGGCAGGTTGAGCAGGCAGCAGTTCGTTGAACTCTGTCGTCATATCGATTTCCTCGCTAATGTGTGTTGTGTGGAGAAGAAAAGCGCGCGGTTACCTAACCACTTGTTTCACATCAGCGAGGGAGTTGATGTTTTACAATCAACTCAGCCTATGCTTCTGCGTACCCAGAAGGTAGGTTAGCTGATTATGGGTGTGTCACCACTCATAATCAGCGTCCTCACCTTAAGCCTGTCTACTGGTGACTTGGATCTCTGTAAAAACACCAGCATGGCAAAGCATAAAATAAAATCTAGAGCAGCACAAGCGTACTGAAACGATTGTTAGGATTCTTTGTTTTCCATCTCTGCGGCAACAGGACGCGATCGCCCTAAACCTTAACCCTTAGGGGTTTGAGCTGCGCCGTCTGAGCTACATAGAATTGTATCGGGTCGCAATGGCATTGTATCGACTCGCAATCGGATTGTATCGGGTCGCAATGGCGTTGCAGACGGTGTCATCACAGGTTAAGGCATGACAATTGTCATAAGATGGGGGCGATCGCATTTTAGGGGGTGACGAGCGTATTGATCCCTGATAAAACAGAGGGAAAGGATACCTCAAGGTATGGATTGAGGATAATTTTGAGAAAGGAGGGCGATCGGTCTATTGAAGATTGCTCCTGGAGCATCTCTTATCAAAACTTCATTGGTAAAGGCTCTTCTATGGGACGCTAACTTGCAGGAAGCTAATTTAGACTCCGCTGATTTAGAAGGAGCTACATTTGATGGATCAAACTTTCAGGGGTGCAGTCTTCAAGGAGGAAATCTTCGAAGAATAACAGCTAGAAATGCTAACTTTCAAGATGCTAATCTCGCTGATGCTGATTTTCAAGGTGCCAATCTCTTTGATGCAAATCTCAGCCATGCTGACATCCAAGGGGCGAATTTTCAGAAGGTAGAATATATAAACGTTCAGCAAATCAAAGCTGCTCAAAACTGACAAAAAGCAATATATGATGATAATTTTTATAAGGAATTAGGATGGCTCCCATGAAACTCGATCGCATTACTAGCAACCCGAATCGCATGAACGGACAGCCCTGTATCCGTAATCTTCGCCTTACAGTTCGTCGGGTTATCGAACTGCTAGCAACCTACCCTGATCGAGGAGAACTACGCCAAGAATTTCCCGAATTAGAAGATGAAGACATTCGGCAAGCCTTGATTTTTGCCTCTTCGTACTTAGACGATCGCATCATTGAGTTACCCGATCGCTATGAAACTGTTGCTTGATCAGGGATTACCACTCTCTGCGGCAGCATTATTACGTGATGCAGGTTTCGATACCCTTCATGTGAGCGAAATCGGAATGTCTGAAGCCGAAGATGTAGAAATAATCCAAAGAGCGAGAGACGAAGGGCGTGTTGTTGCTACGCTTGATGCTGATTTTCACACACTGTTGGCACTTAATGAAGCAACCTCTCCCTCAGTCATTCGTATTCGGATTGAAAGGTTACGTGCCCAAGCATTAACGGATTTGTTGCTAACGGTAATTGCTGAGTGCCCAGAAGAGTTAGAGCAAGGTTCAGCAATTACTGTTGAGCCAAGCCGTATTCGTATTCGTCGTTTGCCGTTAGTGCCTGATGTCTCTCCATAATCCCGCTGGTGCGGACTGTCAGGAGGTGTTGGTTGTGTCGCAAAGGCTACTTGCAGTCGTTCAGCAGGAACATTATTTTGCATCTTTTGAGTAATCGTGCGACTGCTCACTTATCTTAGTAGAAAGTCTTGTTTAAGGAGTACAAAGACAATGTTTTTCTCAAAAAGTTTTGATTCGTATATAGAACGAGGAAATAATCATTTTCAGCACAATAACCTTGAGGCTGCTTTTCGTGAGTTCAATAAAGCTGTTGAAGTAGCATCAAACAGAACAGAGCAAGCCACTGCTTATTTCAATCGAGGCAGAATCTACTCTCGTATGGACAATATGGATGCAGCTATTGCAGACTTCGATCAGGTTACATCAATTGTTCCAATATTCTCCCAAACCTATTTGGAGCGAGGAAACTGTTTTCAAATTAAAGGTGATTACTTCTCAGCAATAACTGATTACGATCGGGTAATCGCACTAGGAATTCCAGAGCCTGATTTAGCTTTTGTTTTTCTCAATCGAAGTGCTGCTTACGAGGCTGTTGGCAATTTCACATATGCTCTCGTAGATGCCAATCGGGCAATTGAAATGATGACAGATTTTATGCCTGCTTATGAGCAGCGAGACAAAATTCAAGATAAGCTTCAAGCTTCGGGACAACCCAGTTCATTTAGTTCAGAGGAAAATACTAGGACAGCAGAGCAACTTTACCAGTATGGAAATGCAGCTCATACGCAAAATGATCTCATATCTGCTTTAGCTCTTTTTAGCCGCGCCATTGAATTGTCTGACCCCAATCCTTCTTTCTATTATTTGCGAGGAATTGTTAACGCAAAGCCAGAACGATATAAGGAATCTCTTAGTGATTTAACTACGGCTATTGAGCTACATCCTCAATTTCCGGCAGCATTAGCAGAGCGTGGTTTAGTATATGTAGAACTTGGCGAACACTCACAAGCACTGTTGGATTACGACAAAGCAATTGAAATAGATCCGACTTATGCGATTACCCATATTAATAAAGGTTCACTTCTGGCAATACAAGAGCGTTGGCAAGATGCTTTGCAGTATCTCAATATAGGAATTGCCCTACAACCAACACCAGAGGCGCACTTTAATCGGGCAATTGTCTATGAGAAGATAGGCGATTATCATCATGCTATGGAAGATAGGAAAGTAGCCGAATCACTCTTTAATACTGCAACATAATGAACCTCATGCACGCTGATCGACAAAAAGTATCGACTGTGATCTTCGCGTTAACAGCAGGTGATGAGGTACGTTAAGTAGCTTGGGTCATTGGTATTGACGGTACTTAGAGTTTATTGATTAGACGCATTAAACTTGAGGATCTGAGTAAGCTGATCCTGAACTAGCTTTAAAACTATGGCATTTGAATTTGATCATCTGTTTATTTGTACTGATATTGGTGCTGCCGAAGCTGATCACTTGGTATCATTCGGTTTAGTAGAGGGAACATCTAGTACACATCCTGGTCAAGGCACAGCCAATCGCCGTTTCTTCTTCCACAACGCCATGTTGGAACTGTTGTGGGTTCACGATACAGAAGAGGCAAAATCAGAGTTAATTCGCCCTACCCGTCTTTGGGAACGATGGACAAATCGGAAGGATAACACCTGTCCATTTGGAATTTGTTTACGTCCAGGGACAAGTGGTAGTGACACCGTTGCGTTTTCCAGTTGGGCATATCGTCCACCTTATCTGCCTGACACACTGAGTATTGCAGTAGGTACAAACAGTAATGTACTAACAGAGCCGATGCTCTTCCAGATTCCATTTGGTAAACGTCCAGATCAATACCCTCCTGAAAAGGCACAGCCTCTAAAACATCATGTTGGTTTGCGCGAAATAACTCGTGTAGAGTTGGTCAGCCCTACCGCAGATCATCCATCACCAGAATTTCAAGCGGTGATTGACACCCATCAGGTCAGAGTACGAGTTGGAGTAGAGTATTGCGTAGAGCTTGGCTTTGATGGGGAAGTGCAGGGGCATCAAGTAGATTTTCGACCTGGGTTGCCCCTTATCCTCAGTTGGTAGCGCAAACCCGTCACTTAACAGGGTCCATGCAGCGGACTTGCAAAGGACATCTGGAGCAATGATCGCCCAGACCAGCAGACATGATAGTTCCGCTCCCTCTCAGAACTGCCCAGAACGCCAACAACCCCGCTCAGTCTTGGGAAGTTCTGGGCGCAAGGGCGATCGCCTTCTCCCTTACGAATCGTCTTGAGATTGATGCTTACCTAACAGCTGAGGAGAAGGTAGTCGATTCTATGCCCCAACCTCTACAGACAGATCAAGACAGACAGATCAAGATAGACCAGAATTGCAAGCGTAAAGTGTCCCGTCGCATTACCTAGTTAAACCTCCTCTAACGCTCAGCCCAACTGATTTTTCGGGGCTGTGTTCTGCAATGCTCCTTCCTATGGCAAACTAGGGTCTTGTTGGACACCTACCGTTGCTGAGGATTGAGACATGATCTGGATAGA
>DATNOY010000458.1:0-4505 GCA_036703495.1 Coleofasciculaceae cyanobacterium | reverse complement strand
TGGCCCGCAAACATTATCCCCACCTGAAGATTTTGGCGCGGGCAACCGACCGACGCCATGCCTATGAATTGATTCGACATGGAGTCAGTATGATCCGGCGCGAAACCTTTGGCTCTGCCCTAGAGATGGGAGTCGATGCTTTAAAAATCCTGGGAGTGCGTTCCCATCGGGCCCACCGGGCTGCTCAGACCTTCCGACGGCACGACGAAGAAGCGTTGCAAGAGATGGCAACCCTAGAAGGAGACGATGCCGTAGTGATTGCCCGATCGCGTCAATTAGCCAAAGACCTAGAGCAATTGTTGCAGTCCGACAAACGGGAAATGCTTGAGGATGTCGATCGCGCCTGGGACATTTCAGCCCTTCGCAAAGACGCCTAGCTTCCCCCCTGTTCCCCTGCTGGATCAACACCGCCCGATCTACCTCCCAATGCAGATTTCCAGGGGAGTAGACCCGCCTTAAACTTGCGGTTACAATTCGTAATACATTGCCTGACCCGTTCTCTTTGACCTGTTCTCTTTGTCCCGTCTCAAGTTGCCCCGTCTCAAGTTGCCCCAAAGCGGTACTGAACAACTCCCATGCTACATCCTGTATCTTGGCTCAGAGCCGTCCCAGCCTCAAAGCCGTCCCGGTTCCACCGTCCGTTGTGTGTCGCGGGTCTATTCATTGCACTGACGGGCTGTGGTTTTCCTAAAGCCGAAGCAGAACCCCCGACCCAAAGACCGCAACAGGCTGCCTCTGTGGATGTGGCGATCGCCCGTCCGCAGTCTCTCCAACAAGAGTTAGAATACACCGGCACAACAGCCCCAGTTCGCGAAGTTTCCCTGCGTTCCCAAGTAGAAGGCAGGCTGCTGAGTCTAGCAGTGGATGTCGGCGATCGGGTGCAGCAAGGTCAGGTGTTAGGGCAATTGGATCCTGCCCTTTCGGCAGCCGCCGTCAGCAAGGCCGCAGCCGATGTGGCCACCGGGCAATCAGAAGTTGCCCAAGCCGAAGCCGAACTAGGCAATGCCCGCACTGCAGTCCAACGGGCCCGGATTGAACTGCAGCAAGCTCAGCGAGATGCGGCTCGGTTACAGCAACTTTCCACCGCAGGGGCGATCGCCTTCCAGGAAGCAGAACTAGCCCAAACGGCAGTACTCACCGCAGAGCAGGCGCTACGCTCGGCTGAAGCACAAATCAAGACGCAGCAGCAGGCAGTCGCGGCAGCCCAGGGTCGGGTGGCAGCACAGCAGGCGATCGTGGCGCAAGAACGAGAGCGGCAGTCCTACACCCGGTTAACAGCTCCCGTCAGCGGCTTAGTCCTGAGCCGCATCACTGAACCGGGAAATCTCGCCCAAGCGGGCAGCGAAATTTTGAGAATTGGGGACTTTAGCCAAGTCAAAGTGGCAGTACAAGTCTCTGAACTGGAATTAGCCAACATTCGAGTTGGGCGATCGGTGCAGGTGCGCTTAGACGCCTTTCCCGATCGGCAGATTCAGGGCCGGGTGACTCGCATTTCTCCGGCAGCCGACCCCACCGCCCGACTCGTACCCATTGAGATCACCATCCCCAATGCCGGTCAGTTAAGCAGTGGACTACTCGCCCGCGTTAGCTTTTCTGACTCTACCGCTCAACGCATTGTCGTACCTCAAACGGCGATTCAGACCGAAGCGGGTCAGGAAAACCCTCAGACAGGACAGCTGTTTGTCATTGCCAAAACCCAGTCACAGCCAGTCCCGCCTCAGTCTAAACAAGCCACACCTCAGGACAATCAACCCCCTGCCCATCCAGCTACTGTGGCAGTCCGTACCGTCAGATTAGGCAAACAAGCGGATGGACAAGTCGAAATTTTGTCCGGACTGCGGCCCGGAGAACAATTTGTCGCTCGCAGCAGTAAAGCCTTAAAAGACGGAGAATCCGTGAAGCTAAGCTTTTTATCCGAGACGAATCCGGGTAGAGCTAATCCCTAATCTCAGGAGATCACTCTCAGGGGATGCTCCTGCGCAATCGGCAGTCTAATGCAACTGCTCGAATCCCTGAGCTTAAAGGACTCTGGGCTTAAGTGACGACTTGGCCAACACTCACTGACGCGATCTGCCCCCATCCACTGGCGAGAAATCATGCAGAACTCACCCTCCTCTGGCTTCAGTATCAGCGGCATTGCCATCCAGCAGCACATTGGCACCTTAATGCTCACCTTGGCGGTCATCGTCGTCGGCGTTTTCTTCATCTCAACGCTCCAGGTCGATCTGCTGCCCTCCATCACCTATCCCCGAATTGGAGTCCGGGTCACAGTTCCCGGCATCTCCCCCGAAGTTGCCATTGACGAAGTGACCAAACCGCTAGAAGAAGCCCTGTCTGCCACAGAAGGCGTGGTGCAGGTTTATTCTCAGACCCGAGAAGGGCAGGTCAGCATCGACTTATTTTTTCAACCAGGGGGCAACATTGATCAAGCTCTCAATGATGCCACTGCTGCATTTAACCGAGCCAGGGGCAACCTACCCGACACCATCGAAGATCCGGTTCTGTACAAAATTGATCCGTCCCAACTGCCAGTTTATGAACTAGCCCTGACTTCTCCCTCACTCAAAAGCCTCGATTTACGGATCTTTGCCGATCAAGAACTGTCCCGTGAGCTAGGGGTTGTGCCCGGCGTTGCTTCGGTAGATGTGTCCGGTGGCGTAGCCGAAGAAGTGCAGGTCAATGTAGACCTCGATCGTCTCCAGGCAGTCGGCGTAGGCTTAACGGATGTCCTGGAACAGCTAGAAGAACGTAACCAAGACGTTTCGGGCGGACGGATTTTAGGGACAACAACAGAACCCCTGACCCGAGCAATCGGGCGATTCCAAAACGCCAGCGAAATTGAGCAGGTTTCCTTTGAGGTAGGCGGTGCCGCAGAAAGTTCAGCCTCGCAGTCTTCGCCCAATCCGTCTGCTGCTAATCCTCAGCCGACAAATCGAGTGTATTTGCGCGACTTTGCCAAGGTCATAGATGGCACACAGCGGCAGCGAATTTTTGCCTCCCTCAACGGCGAACCTGCCGTCAAAGTCAGTATTCAAAAACAGCCCGATGCCAACACCATTGAGGTGGTTCAAAGCGTTAAGCAACGGATTGAAGAGCTACGCCAGTCCGGTTTAGTGCCCCAAGATGTGGTGCTGTTGCCCACCTTAGATGAATCAGTCTTTATTAGTAACGCCATCTCCAACGTCACCAGTTCAGGATTAATTGGGGCAGGATTAGCCGCGATCGCAGTCCTACTCTTTCTAGGATCCATACGGCAAACGCTGATCATTGTCTTAGCGATTCCCCTGGCTACATTAGCCGCCATCATTTTCATGGGGCTATTTGGATTGTCGCTCAATATCTTTAGCTTAGGCGGATTAGCCCTAGGTGTCGGCATCGTCGTTGACAACTCCATCGTCATGCTGGAGAGTATTGCCGAAGGTGCAGGCATGACCCCCGGACAAGACAGCCGTACCCGCCTCAGTTCGCGTCAATTGATCCAGCAAGCCACGCAGAGCAGCCAGGAAGTTGAATCCGCTCTGATTGCTTCCACCAGTACCAACCTGGTATCAGTGTTGCCATTTCTACTGGTCGGTGGATTTATCTCGCTGCTATTCAACGAATTGATTTTAACCATTAGCTTCTCAGTCGCCGCTTCAATTCTAATTGCCATCACCATTGTGCCCATGATCGCCTCCCGATTGCTATCGATCCCATGGTCGAGTCGGGCCAGTCACTTCTGGCTGCTGCGCCAGTTCAATCAACGGTTTGATGCAGCCACCCGCGGCTACGCAGGTACATTAAACCAGGTTTTGAAGCTGCGCTGGCTTGTAGTCGGGCTGACGGTTCTGCTCCTGGGAGGCAGCAGTTTGTGGATGCTAGGACAGATTCCTCAAGAAATTTTGCCCCGCATCAATACCGGACAAGCTAACCTTTCGGCCCAGTTTCCACCCGGAACCCCCCTGGAAACCAGCAAAAAAATCATGGCAAAAGTCGAGGAAATCCTTCAGGCACAGCCAGAAACAGAATATGCCTTTAGTGTGGTAGGCGGATCGCTATTTGGCACCAACACCACCGAAAACCCATTACGGGGGTCTAGCAACGTCACCCTTAAGCCAGGCAGTAATGTCGATGCCTATGTAGAACGCGTGACCCAACAGCTCAACCAGCTGAATCTTGTGGATATTCGGTTGCGGCTCAATCCCGGACAGGTGCGTGGGCTGATCTTAAACAACTCTCCGGTGCGCGGGGCTGATATCGACGTTGTCTTGCAGGGTGAAGATGCACAGAAGCTTCAGCAAGCCGGACGGCAACTGCTCCAAACCTTAGAACAGCAGGTAACACTAGCCAGATTTCGCCCCGATGCCGACCCACAGCAACCCGAACTGCAAATCATTCCCGATCGCGAACGGCTAGCGGCTCTAGGGTTGACCGTACAAGACCTGGGCGATACGCTACAAACTGCCATTACGGGCACAGTGACGACCCAGCTTCAACGCAGCGATCGCCTAGTCGATATTCGAGTT
>DATNOY010000457.1:0-7268 GCA_036703495.1 Coleofasciculaceae cyanobacterium | reverse complement strand
GATAGCCGTCACATTGCCTAACTCTTGACCATTAACGCTCCAGCGTTTGATAGTGCCGTTTAACCCGCCAGCAATTAACGTTTTGCTATCGGGGCTAAAGCGAACGCTGTAAACTTCAGTGGGATAGTCGAAGGAATTGAGTAGGGTGCCATTCGCACTCCAAAGTCTCACCGTACCATCGACATGAGCAGAGGCAATGTATTGATTATTAGGGCTAAAGCGGACATCAATCACCGAGCCGGGGCTGTCTGGAAACACCTTCAAGAGTTTGCCATCTTGGCTCCACAGCCGAATGCTGCGATCATAGCTGCCAGAAACTAACCGTTTGCCGTCGGTACTAAAATTGACGGCAGATACGGGGTCATAATGTCCAGTTAAGCTTTGCTGCGGGGTCTGAGGAATATCCCACAAGCGCACGGTTTTATCGTGGCTAGCCGAGGCGATGCGAGTCCCCTGGGGATTAAACGCAACTTGATAGACAGAGTCCGTATGCCCAATCAAAGTATTCAGCAAACGACCTTCTATGCTCCAGAGCTTGATGGTGCGATCGGCACTGCCAGAAGCCAGGGTCTTACCATCGGGGCTAAAGCTGACATCTTGCACTTCATCGTTATGCCCTCTCAAAACCCGCAGCGAAGTGCCACTACTGCTCCAGAGCCGCACGGTTTCATCTTTGCTAGCCGAAGCAATCAGGTTGCCATCGGGGCTAAATTTGGCACTGTAGACCTCCAATTGATGCTGTTTCAGGCTGGCTACGGGTTCCCCCGTCTGGCTGTTCCAGATCCTCACCGTACCATCCTGTCCAGCTGAAACTAGGCGAGTCCCATCCGGGTTAAAGTTGACGCTATTGACCGCTCCCGTATGCCCTTTAAAGGTCTTGAGGAGTTTGCCCGTCGTCACCTGCCAGAGGCGAATGCTGCCCTCTGCATCTGCCGTGGCCAACTGCTGGCTGTTGGGGCTGAACGCCGCTCCATTGACCCGCCGCGGCTGCATGGGCAACCTGCGGATCAGACGGCCCCCAATACTCCATAATTTAATGGTTTTATCATCGCTGACTGAGGCCATCCACTGCCCGTTGGGACTCAAGGTCAGGTTGCGGATCGGCTGAGTATGGGCACGGGGAATAGCCTGCAGCAGGCGACCATCGGCCCCCCAAATTCTAATGGAAGCATCCTTGCCCGCAGAGACAATTTTTTGACCTGCAGGGCTGAAACTAACGCTATAGACTGAATCTGTGTGTCCCTCCAGGCGATTGCGCTCTTGCACCTCAGTCACCGTTCGCTGTAAAGCAGCAAAAGACTTCGTGTGAATTTCGGCAGGAACAGATGCCGTATTGTCTGTCGCATGGGCGGCTTTATCCCGCTCAATTTTTTGCAAAAGTTGTCCCATTTGCACACTGGTCAGCAGCGCTTCCAACTGTTGCTCGGGCAACAGCGCAACAGAGGATACACTCAGCGCATCAATTTGATTAATTTCTGCTTGTCTGCGTTGAGTAATGGCGGCAGCTCGCTGTTGAGAAGCTTCCATGGCAAAGCGAACGGCAGTAATGGCGGTGGAGGCTTGAAAAAATAGCCCGAAAGCGGTGCCGATGAAAGCGTAGCGGAAAAAGAGATTGAGTCGATTCTCGCTTTTCTTTTGTTTCTCTTTGGCCTCTGCCAGTTCTGCTAGCAGCTGTTTTTCTCGACGCAATTGTTCAATTTCTGCTTGACTGCGTTTGTCTTTCGTACGTAGCTCTTGGAGTTCCTCGAGTAATCCTAATCCTTGTTGCTGCCGAATAAAATTAACCAGATAATCATGAACGAGCTGATAGCGATCGGCCGGGGCTTCGGGCAACAGAAAGACTAAACCTGAGGCAACTAAAATTTCTAAAATTAAATCTAACTTTTCTGTTTCAGCCGATAAATCAGCGGCTAATTCTGCCCGAGTTTTGAGCGGGCGAGTGCCATTTTCATCGGTTAGAAAATAGAGAACCAGCTGGGCGGCATTTTTATTTTCAAAGCCGCAGTCTTCAATCACCCCTTCCAAAAACCGAGCCACTAGCTCTTTCTTCGTGCCTCGCTGCTGATATTGCTCCAGTGTGGTAATTTTATCGGTTTCCAACTGAGCGCAAACAATTTGCAGTTCGATCGGACGCACTTCTCCTGCATCTCCGGCCAAATCCTGCACCAGCTTATCAATCAGTGAATGTTCCAAATAGACTTTCGATCGCTCCGTCAAGCTTTCAATCACCGACCGGGCATCTTCTGGCGATAGATTGCCCAGATAATACAGAATTTCTTTGTCGAGGATATTGTTATTAATAACTTCCAGCGAACCCAGACGATTAAATTCCAATAAGTAGTGCAAATAGTCTTCCCGCAGTGAAAACACGACTTTGACAAAAGGAAGATTCAAACACTGGCTCAAGAATCGATAGAAAATGCGGCGCTTTTCTCGATCGCGGTAGACAAAGAAAAACTCTTCAAATTGATCAAAAATCAGCACCGTCACCAGATTGCGATCGGTATTTTGTCGCAGCTGATCCAGCATGAAATTCAGCTCATTGGGTGCTGTGTGAATCTGGATACCCCTGGCAGCCATCAGCGCTTCTGATAAGCTGCGGCGCAGAGTGCCTTCCCAATCGGTATAGACATCTAGCAGGAGGGGCAAGATATCGCGGGCTTCAATGGTGATTTGCCGCAAGGCGGGCACCAGTCCAGCTCGCACCAGAGAGCTTTTACCCACCCCCGACTGACCGTAGATAATGCTGAGTTTGCGGTCAGAACGATAAATTCGTTCAACGAGGCGGTTCAAATCCTGCTGGCGACCGGATACAACAATTTCTTGAGCCACACCGGGCTGCTGACTGGGGGCCGCAATTTCAGGATTCCGGTTAAACCGGGGATCACCCGAGGCTAACTGCACCGCAGGTTGAAAATAATGGATCACCTTTTGAGTCGGCTGCAGTCGCCCTGCCCCAATAAATGCCCGCAAGCCAAACTGTTGCTCGACCGATCGCTGATCATGCTTAATCCAGAAGGCTTCCAGGTAGTTTCCTTGTTGAAAGTAAAGGGTGCGCAGCGTCTCTAATAGGCGGATGTAGAGAATGGGGGCATCCTGAGGTCTGCTGTTCGCCTTTGCCGTCCTCAAGTGGGTGATCGCGTCTGGGATTTGATTGAGATGCTGTTTGGACTGGGCCAGCAACAGCAGATATAGGTTGCGGTAATATTGTTGGTTCCACTGCTGTTCCTGAGTCTGGGGTGAAAATTCATCATTCAGGCTCAAGGCGCGTTCGGCATGTTGTTTGGCTTCTGTCCAATCGTGCCGCATCAGCGCCACCTCGCCCATCAAGCCATAGCTAAAGGCCAGCCGAATCAGATCAGAATGCTGCTGGTGCAGGTCTACAGCTTTCTGAGTCACCTGATCTAGCTCATCGACTAACTCCAGGCGCGACAGCACCTCGCCTAGGGCATTAATGAATCGAGCAGCCAGATCAGGACGATCGCCCTGCAAAAATCCATCCACGCATTGCTGATAATACTCTTTGGCTTGCAGGCAAAACGCATGATACTCAGCTTTATGCAATACCGCTTCCTGTCGCCACCACAGCCCTAAATAAAACAGCAGACAGCCCCGACGTTCTAGACAAAAGTGGGGGGAGTGCGTCGGCCGATCGATCGCAGCCCCATTTTGCAGAATTGTGTCTTCCTGCCGTTCGTCACAGTCGTGCAGCCAAAATTCTAGACTTTGCTCATAGTACTGGCGTGCCTTCAGCCGATCGCCCAGAGCATCAGCCGATCGCCCTCGCAAAAATTGGACGCTGGCGGTTAATAAAGGATCTAATGCTAAGTCGCGGCTTTGCAAGTCCTTAGCTGCAAATTCCATCTCAAGCGTCTGGCGGAGTCCCAACAGCGAGTTGAGGGAAGTATTGTCTAAAAATCTGCCGGTTCCCAGATTGAGGCTGTCCGCAAACATCGCATCTGCCGTTTTTTGCAACATTTGGATCAGCGATGGCGCGTCCAGTTCAAATTTAATCGAAGTGGCGGCCCAACTTTTGAAATCGGGGGCTAGATGAATCAGCTTTTGCAAAATGTCATCATTGACCCACAGCACCAACGGAAATGAGAAGCTTTTGCGAAACTCTTCCCGGATTTGATTGGTCGAGGTCAGCACCTGATCGATCGCCATCACAGACTCTAAGCCCAGAATCATTAACGCCTGGGGATGGTGTTCTCCCAACTCTGCCCGAATGGTGGTGTAGAGCGTTTTGACAGAAGTAGGTAGATGCAATTCTCGAATTTCTACCGGGCTGATTTGCTGCAATTGTTGCACCATCTCGTCCCGTAAGCTGATGTAGTTGCATCGCGCCAGAATCAGCGAAAACTGTCCCAAAGATAGCCGAATTGCCCGTGCCAAGGTGTTGATCGATCGCTCATTAGAGACCGCAATCTCGTTGGGGATATCTGCATGGCTCATAGCTGAAACTCTTTTGCCTCAGCAATAGCAGGGTTAATATCAAACCAGCGTCCCTGCTGATCGCGATACTCGAAGACAAATAAGCTGCGCAGCAAGGCCTGGTATTCCGGTTCCTCACCTACAGTCTTCTGTTGCCGAACCTGGCGCAGTAAATCCCATTGCTGGTTGGAGACTGCCAAAATCAGATCTTCGCGATATCCCTTGATCACCGTTTCCAGACAACTGCGCGACAGCGGCGGATCTTCTTGCTGCAAACAGCTATAGAGCAACACCAGCAGGTTGCGGGCATGTCCACCGCTAGCCCGGCAAAGCCGATCGAGGGTTTCAGCACTATCAAAGACTTCGGTAATACGCTCTAGTCGCTGAGCTTCACTCATCTCAGGAAAGGCCCGCGCCAGCACCATCTGCCGCAAGAGAGCCATGCCCTGCTGATGATCACTACCATCGCTGGACTGTACCGGCACCATCGGCAAAATTTTGGGCTTAACGCCAAAGCGATTCGTGAGCGGCCCGAGATCGCTAGAAAAAATCAGCGATAAAGGAATGGTGTAAACCAAATGACATTTGAGTTTTTTGAGCTGATCTCCGCGATCGACAAATAAATATTCAGGTTGGGTACGCCCCGATGATTTGCGGGTGCTATCCACGCGATCGAGGTTATCTACAATCACCACTAAACCCTGTTTGCCTTGCTGCTGTAATTTGCGATGGGCAGGCTCTAGCAACTCCTGGTTAATCGCTTCTAAAATACCGTTTGTCCGAGGTTCAAGGTATTGCCTCAGTTTACTGCGCAGATCGGGACTATCTTTCGTTTTTGCAGTGAGTTTGCCGATCCCCACCGATAATTCTGCTTCAAACCCCAGATCGATCGGGGTCACTAAAAAATTACCTATTTCATTAAATAGATTAGCGAAATATCCTCTTTGCGTTTGCTGGATTTGGATCGCTTCTAAGCTTTCGCTCACCTGACGGGCGATCGCCAGGAGAATATCGCTAACATCGACATCCCCAATATCTAGATCTTTATCCGATTCAAAATAAACAACATGGAAGCCTTGCTTTTCCAGATCGGCCTGCAAGCGCAGCAGTTCGGTCGATTTGCCACAGCCAATATGCCCGGTGAAGAGCTGACAGTTCGGCTCATTGGCAGAAAGGGTAATGGTGCGCCCCAATTCCCGAATAATATTGCTACCCCGAACGGGGGAAAAGTCAATATAGTATTGGCGATCTTCTGGATTTCCAACCACCAGGGTTTTGCTGGGGTTACAGGCTTTGAAAAACCGAATAACATCGAGCATCATCGGAGATTCCTTAGGTAGATACAGATCCCATACAATCAGCTCTCAATTAAACTCTAAGAAAGTATCTGAAAGCAGTAGAGAGAAATTACAGGCTGTTGACGGGTTTTTCCGCAATATAGTCATTTTATAAAACCACTTCATCATTTTCGTTCAGAAGAGGCAAGATGTCTTCATGATTCTCACGATTGCGGTCAAGCTTTGAAGACATCCGTCCAGCGTGATCAGGCGATTTTCAACGGGGTCCAGATGATTTTTGGAAAGCCTTGCGGAGGGAAGCTTCTCAAAAATCACCCACACTTCACTCAGCGCTTTGCGCCATAGCAGTCCTCAATCAGTTCTGAGCAAACAGTCCTGAGCAAACCCACAAGGAGTTTGGAGACTTTGTCCCCCGGGCGGGGGCAGTGCCCTCTCCCCCTTACCAATCATTTGGGATGGCTATGTAAGTCTTAAAATCAGCTACATCTCTGCCAATGCCTGAAACTGCTCCGCGCTAATTCGACCCGCTTGATACAGCGTTTCAGTAATCTCAGAAAGGGTTAAAACCGCATGGGCTTGATAGCCCTGATCGCGCAGTCTGTCTTTGACGCCCTGTTCATGATCCAGAAACACCACAATGTCACGCACCTCTAAGCCAACTGATTTAATCTTGGCGGCTCCTTCTAAGGCACTGTTGCCGCTAATCAGGATGTCATCGACCACAACGATCGTCTCTCCGGGTAAGAAATTGCCTTCAATCACCCGCCTGGTGCCGTGGGCTTTCACCTCTTTGCGGGGAAAGATCATCGGATAGTTGAGACGCAGCGCTAAGCCAGTCGCCGTGGGTAAGGAGCCATAAGGGATACCGGCAATCCGATCGAAGCGGAGGGGTTTCAGGAGTTCAGCATAAGCCTGCAAAATTTGATGAAAGATTTGTGGATTAGAAATGATTTTGCGTAAGTCAATATAGTAAGGAAACGTAGCGCCAGAAGCCTGAACAAACTCTCCAAACAAAATGCAGCCAATGTCATAGAGCTGCAAAATCAGATCCAGGTGCGGATGGGGGTTCAAGCTACAAACATTGGATAGCCAGAGGTTACAGGTAGAACCTTCATCCACAAGATTGGCTCGCATCTGATTCACTTCTGCCCGTAAAGCCCGGATGGACTGTCCGGGATGCTCCTGACTCAGCCAATCTTGCGGCACGGGCAGCAGCATCCCTTCGCCGTTGGCGTTTAAGCCTGCTGTCAAGATCTGGCTCAGGTTGACGCCTTCTTGCCAAATACTGCGAGCCAGAATCAAGCGTTCCGGAGCGATCGCCCGGATTCTCCGCAAGACCGATGGGTCAGTCGTCCCCACTTCTAGCCCAACTTGCTCAGGAGTGCCCCAAGTCTTGGCTTCCTTGACGACCTGTAAGTAAAAGGGAGTTTGAGGCGCAGGATAGTCTTGCAGCTGACCTGCCGAAGGATTAGAGGTGCAGCACAAGACAAAAACTGCCTTGCCCGGATAGACCAGAAACGGAGCAACATGGTCTTG
>DATNOY010000456.1:0-2440 GCA_036703495.1 Coleofasciculaceae cyanobacterium | reverse complement strand
AAAGGTCATGTCATATACAGTAAAAAGGGGTAAAAGCCGATGATTTAAGTAGATGTGGGTCGATCGGCGGGTAGCGATCGCCACCGTATTTAATAAAATTCTTAACCTTTGCTCTCAATTATTGAGACTGCTGCTGAGACTGCTTGAGAAAACTGATTTGCGATTTTCAAGTGAACTAAAGCTCCAGTTTGAACATAGTTTGTTCTGTGGCAGAACTTCAGTTTGCTACCCTACACTTAAAGGATAAAGTTTTAATTTCTGGCACAGATCATGAAATTTGCCCCTAACAATTGGCGTTGTCCTGGCAATCACTCCTATCGTTATCATGGCAAAGTTTGCATGCCGCTGCTTTAACGAGGGGCAGTCATAGGGAGCTATTTTAGGATTCTTTGAGCAGGCGATCGGATTTCGTAAACTGGATCTACGGCTCTGTAGCTAGTCTGTATAGCTTAAGTACGTATAGCTTAAGTACGTGTGGCTCAAGTACATGTAGCTCAAGTCAGCGCAAAAACCTGTTACAACTGATCCTCTGTCATCGTAAGGGCATTGGTAACGCCACTCATATCATCAATATCCCCATAGGAGGCTAAATATGGAATTACTTGGATTTGCAGCACTTGTCGTCTATCTCGGCGGAGTCTGGAAATTTTGGACAGGCTTTAATCGTACCAACTTCAGCCAGGGAAAGCTGCATCTATCGCTGCTTTGGCCGGTATTCATGATTTCTAAATCCTATCGGCAAAATTTTACTAAGGCGCTGAAGGGTTAACTGACTACGAGGGACTAGGGTTGCTGCATCCATAACCCATTAGAGAATTGCAGGGGCAGGATGAGCCGGAATGCGATCGCTGAGGTCGAGAGCGTTCTGGTAAAACCTGCCCTCTGCCGTCAGACATCAAGAATATTAACCGCATTAACCACAAAGGACAAACTTAGGATGGCAAAGAATAAGGGTCAAGCGGCTTCACAGCCTCAGCTGCCAGACTTTTTAGGCAACCGTCCTGCTTCGTGGGAACCCCAATTAGACGCGATTGCCCTCCGCTTCAACCGGGAATACCGCAAAGAATCCTTTGAGCTGCCGCCTGAAGTGGAAGCGATGCCCATTGCCCAAGAGTGGCGATCGGGTTTGTTGACCAGTAAAATTGCTTCGCCTTTTTGGGATTTGGCCAAGCCGAAAAAACAGCAGAAGTGCCTGGATCTAGGCTGTGGATTCAGTTTTCTGATCTATCCTTGGCGCGAGTGGGAAGCTCAGTTTTATGGACAGGAAATTAGCACCGTTGCTCGAGATTTCCTTAACTCTAGAGGCTCCCAACTCAACTCTAAACTGTTCAAGGGGGTGCAGCTGGGGGGCGCTCATGAACTTAACTATGAACGCAATCAGTTTGATCTGGTAATTGCCACGGGTTTTAGCTGCTACTATCCCCTTAGCTATTGGGGCGATGTGTTAGCTGCCGTTCAGAAAGTCTTGAAGCCCGAAGGCTTTTTTGTGTTTGACGCGATCGCCTCTGAAATGGAACTGGCCGAAAATTGGGCCATTTTAGAAACCTACCTGGGAGCAGAGGTGTTTTTGGAGTCTGCTAGCGATTGGCAAAAGCTAATCCAAGCTACAGGGGGGCAGATGGTTAAACAGCAAGCTGGGGAACTGTTTCAGCTGTATAAAGTGAAGTTTTAACCGAAAGTAGGGTGGGCATTGCCCACCCTACTTGAACTACTGGAACCCTTGTATAGAGCAGTGCCCCCAAGGCGAGGACCCTGCCCCCGCCACCCCCTGCTCACCCATCATTTGGGATTGCAATAGTAAGGGAAAACTTAGGAACGTGAATTAATTGAAAGTTCGGTTTTAATCAATTCATGATCCTTACCGATTGACCGTGCTCATGGTTTGGGCAGGATAGCGATCGCCTGCAGCACTGCCTTTGGGAGCCGCTTGGTCAAGGCGCTGCAGATCTGCGGGCGTCAGCTGAATATCGGTGGCGGCAATGTTTTCCTCTAGGTAGCTACGGCGTTTTGTACCGGGAATGGGCACAATGTCCTCGCCTTGGGCTAGCAGCCATGCTAATGCTAGCTGGCTAGCCGTCCCTCCTTTTTCAGCGGCGATCGCTTTTACCTGGTCAACCAGCTGAAGATTTTTGTAAAAGTTTTCTCCCTGGAAGCGGGGGGAGTTGCGGCGATAGTCATCGGCAGCCAAATCTTCGGGGCGGGTAATAGCTCCCGAAAGGAATCCCCGTCCTAAGGGGCTGTAGGGGACAAAGCCAATTCCCAGCTCTCGGATAGTGGGCAAGATCTCATCCTCTGGATCGCGGCTCCAGAGCGAATACTCAGTTTGCAGGGCGGTGATGGGGTGAATGGCGTGGGCCCGACGGATGGTGGCAGGCGCAGCTTCGGACAGACCCAAGTAGCGAACTTTGCCTTGCTGCACTAGCTCTGCCATCGCCCCAAC
>DATNOY010000455.1:0-14158 GCA_036703495.1 Coleofasciculaceae cyanobacterium | reverse complement strand
CCCTGGTTGATACTGCGAGCCATGATGTAAAGTGTGGCGGGCCCCGGCATCAGGGCAAGCGCCAAGGCTGCCAGCATAAAGAGCGTGAGTTTTGAGGGATCAGGGAGCAGCATGGTGGAGTGTTGCAAATCCATTGTTCATTTTGAAAGGGGCGTGGAGTGCTCCTTTCAAAATGAATAGCCGATCTAGAGTCAGGGTTTAACAACCTAATGTCCGGCCATGCTGTGGCTGATGGCAGCAAAGTCGGCTTGCTCGATCGGACTTTCGTAGGCAAACTTGCCACCGCTGATCACAATCAGGCGATCGCTGAGCTTCAGCAGTTCATCCAGATCTTCGCTGACCAGCAGCACCGCTACCCCGCGATTGCGAGCTTCCACAATTTGACCATGAATGAATTCCACGGCCGCAAAGTCTAAGCCAAAGCAGGGATTGGCCGCAATGAGCAGATTGATGTGATCTGATGAGAGTTCACGAGCTAGAACGGCCCGTTGCACATTCCCGCCAGAAAGATTGCTGATGGGAGTTTCTGGTGAAGGCGTTTTCACCGAAAATTGCTTAATCAAGCCATGGGCCATGTTGCGAATGGCATTGAGCAGTAGCAAAAAGCCTTTGGACTGGGGGGGGCGATCGAAGGTTCTCAAGGCCATGTTTTCTGCCACACTCATGTGAGGTACGCAGGCATTCCGCAAAGGCTCTTCGGGCAAGGCAAACACCTTGTGCTTATACATTTCGCTGCGGGTGGCTAGATAGGGTTCGCCGTTGACCCGGATTTGCCCAGACGTGGGCGATCGCTGACCAGCCAGCATCTCCACCAGTTCCTTCTGACCGTTGCCCGAAATCCCGGCAATGCCGACAATTTCGCCGCTATGAACGGTCAAACTCAACCCATTTACGGCGGGCAGTCCATTGTCTTTGTTGGCATGAATATCTTGAACTTCCAGCACCGGCACAGACTCGGCATGGGCTACCTTGGAAACAGGCTGGGGCGTTTTGCGCTCGCCCATCATCATCTCGGCCATATCGGAGATGTCCAGATCTTGAACTGACCCATGTCCAGCAAATTTGCCCTTACGCAGGACCGTGACTTCATCGGCAAAGTTGGTCACTTCTCGGAATTTGTGGGTGATGATCAGCACACTCAAGCGACCTGCCGTAACTTGCTGCCGAATTAACCCCAGCACTTCATCGGCTTCATCTGGGGTCAACACAGAGGTTGGCTCATCCAAAATCAGGATTTTGCTCTTGAGATACAGCTGCTTGAGGATCTCCAGCTTTTGCTTTTGTCCGGCAGCCAGCTGGGAAATCAGCGCATCGAGCGGTACCTGGAAGGGAGCGTTAGCCATGAAAGCGCTGAGCTTGTCGTACTCTTCCTTCCAATTGATCAGATGCGGACTGTCAATGCGGGACAGCACCAGGTTTTCTGCCACCGTCATAGCCGGCACTGAAGTGAAATGCTGATACACCATGCCAATGCCGTAGCGTTGAGCATCGCGCGGGCTGTCGATCGTGCGGGAATGCTTGTTAATCAAGACATCGCCATGATCGGGGCGATAGAACCCCATAATGCATTTCACTAAGGTGCTTTTGCCCGCCCCGTTTTCACCGAGTAAGGCATGAAACGTGCCAGGCTTCAGCAGCATCGAGACATTATCCAGGGCAATCAGCTTGCCGAACTGCTTGGTCATGTTGACTACTTCCAGTTCGGGAGGAGCTTCGATGTCAATGTTAAGCGGTGCGGTGGCGGTGGTTGTCATAGGGTGAGGGGATGGGAATGGGGAACAGGGAATCGGGGAGGCTGGGGGTGACTCGTCAAGGCTAGAGGTCTTGGATGGCAGCAATCACAGACAGGGAATCGGCTACGGCTCCAAAGACCCCGCCTTGCATCGTGACCATTTTGAGAGCAGCCAGATGGTTGCCGTAGTCGGTGGCGGCGGTACAGTCGGAGAGGATCAGGCATTCATAGCCGCGATCGTTGGCGTCTCGCATGGTGGTATGCACACAGACATCGGTAGTGATGCCGGTGAGAATGATGTTTTGAATGCCTTTGCCTTTCAGCAGCAGATCCAGGTCGGTGGCATAGAAGGAGCCTTTGCCGGGTTTGTCGATAATGGCCTCGCCGGGCAGGGGAGCCAAATCTGGAATAATTTCCCAGCCAGGTTCGCCGCGCACCAGGATTTTGCCGCAAGGGCCGGGGTCGCCAATGCCTGCTCCCATTTGGCGCGATCGCCAGCGTTTATTCTCTGGCAAATCAGCCAGATCGGGGCGATGCCCTTCCCGCGTGTGCATGATGTGGAAGCCCTTGGCACGCATCAGCGCCAGCAAGGTTTGCAGGGGAGCAATGGGCGATCGCGTCAGCGATAGGTCATAGCCCATCTTGTCTACATAGCCCCCTTCTCCACAAAAGTCGGTCTGCATGTCGATGATCAGCAGCACCGTATTGGCGGGGCGCAGGTCGCCATTGTAAGGGTAGGGGTAAGGGTTAGCGTCAATGAAGAGTCCCATAATTTAGCGTCCTAGCTGGCCACATCTACTACTCTCAACTCTTCCCCCTCATAGGTGCGGGTAGGAGCCGGGAACCCACAGGACGTGCCGTCTTTATGCACCACTTCGTCTTCCCAGGGCAGGCGGTAGTGTCCTTGGGTCATATCCTTCATGTAGGTGTAGGGGCAGTCCTGTGCGCCACCCTTAACGGCCACATAGCCACGATGCCCAAACTGGTAGATGTTGTTCTCCACGCCCCAGTGTTTACGGGCTTCTCGCACTAGATCAGGACGCAGTTCCGCCGTAATGATTTCATCCGGACGGTGGCTGCCCATTACCAGCGGCGTGCCATCAAAGTTGACGAACATGCCTTCACCCATCGAGTCAAAGGTGCCGTCTGTGCCGCACATACACACCGATGCCGTATAGATCAGGTTGCAAAAGGCATTGGCTTGATTGGTAATTTGCCAGGAATGGCGAATCGGCGCAGTGTAGCCTGCCGTGCGGATCATGATTTCGGCTCCCTTATAAGCGCACTCGCGGGCCATTTCGGGGAACATGCCGTCATGACAAATAATCAGGGCGATCGTGCTGCCGTTGGGCCCTTCGCAAACCGGAATCCCTAAATTGCCGGGTTCCCAAGGTTCTACCGGCACCCAGGGGTGTAGCTTGCGGTAGTACAGCTTCAGTTCGCCCTGGTCATCAATGATGATGCCGCTATTGTAGGGATTGCCATGGGGGTTGTATTCCATGATGGAAAAGCAGCCCCAGATGTGGTGATCTCGACAGGCTTGTTGAAAGGCGCTCACTTCCGGGCCATCCAACCGGCACATAATCTCCGGATTGGTATCCATAGACAGCCCATGCAGGGCATATTCTGGAAACACCACTAGATCCATGGTCGGCTGATTCCGCCGGGCTTTGGCCACCAGCTGGCAGATGCGCTCAGTCTGCGCGGCTAAATCATCGGGCGTGACAATATTGGGAAGCTGTAGCTGTACCAATCCCAGAACGACCCCGTTGGGAGATTTGTTTAGTCCACCTAATCCACTCATCTTTGACTTACCTCAAGCAACCTTGTATCCCTTTCATCGGAGTATGCCAATTTAGCAGGCATACCCCTTACGTATCTGTTGATATGTCTGTATTACGTTTCTGTTTAGGTATCTGTACCCAATGCTCCCGGTGCGCCCGTCAGCGATCGCTTCGGTGAACAGGTAAAGATCATGATCACCAAAGTCAGAATATAGGGAGCTGCATTAAACAGGTAATAGCCCTCCTTGATGCCAACTGACTGCAGCGCTGGCCCGAGAGCCTGGGCACCGCCAAACAGCAAGGATGCCCAGAGGCACTGAATCGGATTCCAGCGCGCGAAGATCACCAACGCCACAGCCATCAAGCCCTGACCGCTAGAAATTCGCTCTGTCCACAGTCCAGGATAGTAGAGCGATAGTGAGGCACCGCCAATGCCGGCCAAAAAACTACCGGCAATGACGCTAAGCAGCCGTACCTTAAAGATAGAAACGCCCATGGCTCGAGCAGCATCAGGACTATCCCCCACTGCCCGAATAAATAACCCCCAGCGAGTCGATTTGAAAAACCAGTGCATGACTGGGGCAATTACAATGCCCAACAGGAACAGTGGGCTAATCTGCAAGGCGGCTTCCACCGCTGGAATGCCGCTCCAGGCTCCTAGATCAATCGTCGGCAATTGCGTCGCCTTGGGTTGAATAAACGGTTTGCCAAAGAAGAAGGCAATGCCGCTGCCAAAAATAATCATGGCAATGCCCACCGCCACATCATTGACGCGGAACTGCTGCGACAGCCAGCCGTGAATCACGCCCAGCGCTGCCCCTGCCAGTCCGGCGGCAATCACCCCCACCCACGGTGAGCCCGTGATGTAAGAGAGGGCATAGGCGGTCATGGCACCCGTCAAGAGCGTCCCTTCCAAACCCAGGTTAATTTTGCCGCTTTTCTCAGTCAGGCATTCGCCCAGACTGACAAACAGGAACGGAGTGCCGCCCCGCATCGTACCTGCGGCGATCGCCAACGGCACACCCCACCATCCTAATGCTGCTTCTGCTGCCATTCCCCCACTCCATAACGCTGATAGGTTCCAACACTTGTTCAATCACTAACTAATTACAACCGGCTCTTGCCCTGGGCTAGAGGGTGGCGCGGGTGGGTTTACCAACAGCGGCTTCTCCTTAAAGAAGGGAATCTTGCCATACAGAGAGTCGCTGAACAGAACCACCAAAAAGACAATGCCCTCGAACACCAGCACGGTAGCATCGGGTAGGTTATGCGCTCGCTGCAAAATGCCGCCGCTAGCCAAAATACCGCCTACCAGCAGGGACATGAGAATGGCAGCCAGCGGATTATGGCGGGCCGCAAAGGCGACCAGAATGCCACCATAGCCATAGCCCACATTGAGAGACTCATTGGCGCTACCCTGGACGGCTGCAATTTCGATCATGCCGGCCAATCCGGCACAGCTGCCTGCCAGGAAGCAGACAATCAGCGTCAATTTGCCAACCGGCAGTCCGGCAATCCGAGCTGCCCGGATGTTGCCACCTGCAGTGCGGGCAGCAAACCCAAAGGTGGTGCGCTGGATCAAAACATAGGCGATCGCGCAAGCCACAATGCCATACAGCAAGCCCCAATGCACCCGTGTGCCTGGAATATTGCCCAGCATGATTGCTTCCGGCAAGGGATAGGTGGAAGGCTTATTCAGCGAACTGGGGTCGCGCCACGGCCCACCTACCAGGTGATTGAGCAGGGCGATCGCCACATAGTTCAGCAGCAGGCTACTAATCGTTTCGTTAACAGCTCGGTAGTGCTTTAACGCCCCTGCCGCCATAATCCACAGTCCGCCTGCCACCATACCCGCCAGGGCCATAGCAATTTGGGCTAACACAGGGGGCAGCGTTGTCCCGATCGCCAAACCGATGGAAATAGCGCCTAATCCTCCCAGAACAAGAGCCCCCTCATTGCCAATGATCACCAGCCCCAGCCGGGCAGGCAACGCAGTACAGAGAGAGGTCAACATCAAAGGAGCGGCCCGGATCAGGGTGTTTTGAAACGTTTGCCAGCTGCCAAATGCAGATTTCCAAACGGAGCCATACACCGCCACTGGATTTTGTCCCACTGCGGCACAGAAAATGCCAAACAGCAGCAGTCCTACCAGGATCGCCCCAAACGATAAGCAAATGGATTCAAAAGATCTACGCCAGCTACTCATGGGAAATGCAGGATGAAGGATGAACTGGAAGCGAAAATCAATTGCGTGCCTGTCGCACCAAAGCACGCAATTTCGAGGCAGGTAATCTCAAGGCCCACAGTGTTGCTGCTGCCTTAATTAACTGCCAATTGAACCCAGCACTCCCTCAACCAAATAGTCCATGGTTTCTAGCTTAGGATCGGTCTGCTTCAGCGATTGTCCAGCCGGGATAATCACTTTGCCTTTGTTATCTTTGAGTTCTCCTTTATAGATCACCAGGCTACCGTCGATGATCTTGGCTTTGGCATCATCAGCCGCCTTTTTGGTTTCTGAACTGACGGCAGGGCCGTAGGGCGAGATTTTACAGAACCCTTCCTTCAAACCGCCTCGCAGGATGTGAGGGATGCCGCCATCCGAGATTTTTTTGCCTGCATGCAGCTCTTCTGCCAATTTGGAATAGATGTTTGTCCAATCCCATTCCGCTCCAGTTAAATACCCCTTGGGTGCCAGAGCCGATTGATCGGCATGGTAGCCAGACGAGTAGATGCCGCGCTTCTCAGCGGTTTCCATGACCACCTTGGGGCTGTCTACGTGGCAAGTCACTACATCAATCCCTTGGTCTGCCATGCTGTTGGTGGCTTCGGCTTCTTTGATCGGCTCTGCCCAGTTGCCGGTGAACACAACCTGTGTAGTAACGCTCGGTTTAACGCTACGCGCCCCCATTGTGAAGGCGTTGATGTTGCGGAGAACCTGGGGAATTGGCTTAGCAGCAACAAACCCAAGTTTGCCACTCTTAGAAGTCAACGCGGCTACGATGCCTGCTATGTACTGAGACTCATCAATGTAGCCAAAGTAGCTGGCAACGTTTTTAGGCGTTTTGCCTTCCTGATACAGTCCACCTGCATGGAAAAACTGCACGTCTGGATACTGTACCGCCATCTTGAGAATGTGAGGATCGAAGTAGCCAAAGGAGGTAGGAAATAGGGCGATCGCTCCGTCAATGTCAATCATGCTGCGCATCGATTCAGCAACGGCGGTTGTTTCCGGCACATTGGCTTCTTCAACCAGCTTCACCCAGGGAAACTTCTTCGCCATGCCCGCTGCACCCTCTGCATGAGCTTGGTTGTAGCCGTAGTCATCCTTAGGTCCAACGTAGATGAAGCCGATGGTGATAGGCTTGTCGCCCGCCGCATTGCCCGCCGCTGAGCCGGTGTCTGATGGGGTGGAGGCTGAGGTGCAGCCTGTTCCATACTTGGCAGTGACTCCAAAGGCTGTCGTGGCTAGCAATCCTCGGAGAACCTGGCGGCGCGACAAGTGAATAAACCTTCTTTGACTCACTTCAATCTACTCCTGTTTAATATTCCAAAAATTAATGATGACGATGTAACGATTTAGAGACTGAATTTAGAGAAGCGATCGCCCCCCAATTATTTAGCAATTAGCTCATCAGTAGGATTTTAGAGGGACTAGCGTGACGCCAAACTAGACCGTAAATTTCCGTAGGTTACAGATCTCACTTATGCAGCAAGGTGGGATCTTTGTCCGTAACTCACAATACGCTTTTAGGGGGATGACAGGTGTAGGGAGGGATGGCAAGCTACCGGAACTGTGATGAATTAAGAGCAATTCAGGCTGTCACAGCCACAGGTTTTTTTAAAGATCTAGGGTAAAGCGTGTAAAAGGGTGGGTTTGTAGTGTAAACTTCTGTCATCAGATCAATACTTTGTTTCTTTGTGGAAAGTCGATAATTAGTGTCCTAACTTTCACAACATTTAAAATCTTTAGATCGCTCGAACCTGCTCCTCTGCTTGCATCACAGCGTTCTAGCCGATTGCAGACTATGAATTGCTGGTAGGCTCCCCAGTGTTAGCCGAAAGCGTTATATAAAGCCTTGTAAAAGGACTGTTTAGTATTCTGTCGTTCTGCTTGGGTGCCGAACGGTTTTTTCAGAGACTTCAACTCTGGATTCAGTTTGCGAATTTACCCCGCTTCTTGTGGATCCAGGAAATTTCTACCGCTAATGGCTAATGGTGATCAGTATTTCCCGTTCTAACCGCTTTATTTCAAGCCGCCTACTGAGTGCAACCCTTTTGCTGTCGGTGCTAGTCAGCAGTTGTGGGGGGGGTGCGCCTGTCGCCCAAGCGCCACCGCCGACACCAGTGCAGCTGCAGCCTGTCAAAACCAGCACGATTCAGGACAGTTCTGAGTTTGTGGGGGCACTAGAGGCACAGGATCGGGTGGAGTTGCGCCCCGTCGTTGATGGCCGCCTGATTCAGATTTTTGTATCGCCAGGGCAAGCGGTCGCGAAGGGCGATCCGATCGCTGAACTCAAAGCCGACCAAAATCTTGCCCAGGTGAGGGGGGCAACGGCCGACGTAGAAGCTGCAGTGTCTGCCCGCAGCACGGCCGCAGCTCAGCTGAAAGCGGCCCAGGCCGATCTAGAACGCGCCATCGCTGATGAAACGTTGCAGAATACTGAGTATAAGCGGACTGAAGCCCTGGTGGCAGAAGGGGCTCAAGCGCAGCAGCTGCTTGATCAGGCGGCTAACCGACGAGATACGGCGATCGCGGCCCGCCGAGCCGCTGCCGAGCAGGTGAGTGCTGCTCAAGCTTCCCTGTCTCAAGCCGATGCGCGCCTGTCTCGCTCCCAAGCCGATCGCACGGTAGCGACAGAAAACTTAAACGATAATCTGGTCAGAGCCCCGATCGCGGGTATTGTGGGCGATATTCCCGCTAAAGTCGGCGATTACACCAAGACTGATACCACGATCACGACCATCATCCAAAACGGTTCCCTAGAGCTGAATCTGTCTGTGCCGATCGAGCGCACCCCCAAGCTGCGCACTGGACTCCCCGTTGAGCTGCTAGATGAACAGGGCAAACGGTTAACCACAGGACGGATTAGCTTTATTTCGCCCGCCGTAGACAATACGCAGCAAGCCGTTTTAGCCAAAGCCAGCTTTCCGAACAACGGACAGCTCAAAGACGGACAGTTTGTCCGGGCTCGGGTGATTTGGCAAACGAGTCCGGGTATTTTGGTGCCCACTGGCGCAGTCGCGCGAATTGCTGGCCAAACCTTTGTCTACGTGGCGGCTTCGGGAGGCACCGCCAAGCCAGGTGAACCCGAGAAATCCCCCGCCGGACAACCTCAGCCATCTGGTCAACCCCAGCAGGTGGCTCAACAGCGCCTGGTCAAGTTGGGCAGTATCCAAGGCAATAGTTATCAGGTGATCGAAGGACTCAAGCCGGGAGAGCAAGTCGTTGTGACGGGTATCCTCAACCTTCAAGATGGCTCTCCTATTAGCGTTGCCCAGGCTCAATCTACCGGTGCTCCCAAGCCTCAATAATTCCTTGATTTCGCTCATGCCCGTCTCGTGACCCTGAATCTCAAGTTTCTAAACGAGCATGAAGCAAAAGGCAAAGTTATTTATTCGCTAGAAGTTGCTGCCTTACTGGTCTGCTGCACCCACCCTTACCCCTAAACACCCCATGTTCGCCGATTTTTTCATCAAGCGGCCTGTTTTTACGAGTGTCTGCTCCATCATCATCTTGATTTTGGGCATCATTGCTGGACCGACATTGCCCATCGCTCAATTTCCAGACATCTCGCCCAAACAGGTGGTTGTAAGCGCTAACTATGCCGGAGCCGATGCAGAGACGGTAGAAAGCGGTATTACCAACCTGCTAGAGCAGGAAATTAACGGGGTGCAAGGATTGCGGTACATGAGTTCCGCCAGCAGCAGCGATGGTTCTAGCCAAGTCACCGTTACGTTTGATGCATCCCAAGATCCAGATATCGCGACGGTCAACGTCCAAAATCGCGTATCTCGGGCAGAACCTCGGTTGCCGAGTCAGGTGGTGCAAACTGGGGTAACGGTGAGCCAACAGGAAAGCAACTTTTTGATGGCGATCGCCATTTATGCCGAAAAGGAGGAATATGACAATCTCTTTCTCAGCAACTATGCCGACCTCTACATGCTCAATACCCTCAAGCGCATCAATGGCGTGGGGAACATTCAAATCTTTGGGGAACGTAAGTATGCCATGCGGATCTGGCTTGATCCTAACCGGTTGGCCAGTCGAGGGTTAACGGCTCAAGATGTCAGTCAAGCCATTCGAGAGCAAAACATTCAGGTCGGTGCCGGACAAATTGGTCAGGAGCCGTCCCCTAGCGACCAGGACTACCAGCTCAACCTGCGAGCCATCAGCCGACTCAAAAATCCCTCCGAGTTTGAAGATATTGTCCTTAAAACAGGAGCCAATGGGGCTCTCGTAAAACTCAAGGATGTGGGACGAGTGGAACTCGGAGCCGAGAACTACGGCACAGATCTGACCTTTAACGGTTTGGAGGCAGTGGGGTTAGGGATTACTCAGCGTCCTGGCAGTAATGCGCTCCAGACCGCTGAAGCGATTCGGCAGGAAATGGAGGAACTTAGCAAAAGTTTTCCGCCTGGCATGAAGTATGCAGTCGCATTCGATACGACGATGTTTGTGGAAGCCTCGCTGGAGGAAGTGTTGATCACGCTGGTGATCGCCATTTTATTGGTGGTGCTGGTGATCTTTATCTTCCTACAAGACTGGCGGGCCACTTTAATTCCTAGCGCTGCTATTCCGGTTTCGCTGATTGGCACCTTCATTTTCACGAAACTCTTTGGCTTCTCTATCAATACTCTGACCCTGTTTGGGCTCACCCTGGCGACCGGGGTGGTTGTGGATGATGCCATCGTGGTGGTAGAAGCGATCGCTGGCAAAATTCAAGATAGGGGAATGAACCCGCTCCAGGCAGCGTTAGAATCCATGCGGGAACTGTCGGGAGCTGTAATTGCTACTTCGCTGGTGCTGATGGCAGTGTTTGTCCCGGTGGCGTTTTTTCCCGGCACTACAGGCGCTATTTATCAACAGTTTGCCCTGACCATCGCTTTCTCAATTGCTGTCTCTACCTTCAATGCCTTAACCCTGTCCCCTATGCTGTCGGCACTGCTGCTGCGACCTCGGCAGGAAAGCCACAGCTTGCTCGGCAGATTTTTTAATGGGTTTAACCGAGGCTTTGACTCGATTCGGCGGCGATATCAGCGATCGTTAGGGTTTCTGAGTCGTATCCGCTACATTATTTTGGTGGGCTTTGTCGCATCTCTGGGGCTAACGGCTTGGGTCTATGGGGCTGTTCCCTCGGCTTTTCTGCCTGAGGAAGACCAAGGTTACTTCATCACGATTGTTCAGGCTCCTGAAGGTTCCTCTCTGAGCTACACCAAAAAGGTGCTAGATCAAGCCTCTCAGACGGTGAGAAGCATCCCAGATGTGGAATCTAATTTTGCCATCACCGGCTTTAGCTTTACGGGTGTTGCTTCTAATCAGGGCATTATGTTTACGTTGCTTAAACCCTGGGGCGATCGCAAGCAGGCATCTCAGCAAGTGAAAGGGATTATTCAACAGGTGCAAATGAAATACTTTGCCGATACCCGGGCTCGCATCTTTGCCGTCAATCCTCCCTCTATTCAGGGTTTGGGTAACTTTGGGGGCTTCCAGATGGAGATGCAGGATCGGCGAGGCAATTTACCCCTAGATCAGTTTGTGGGCTATCTCTATCAACTGATGGGAGTGGCTAACAAAAATCCCAATTTGAGCGGCGTTTTCAGTACTTATTCTGCTAGTTCACCCCAATTGCAGGTAGAAGTGAACCGCAGCCGAGCCAAGGCACTCAACGTCGGCATTGATACCGTTTTTGAAACCTTGCAGACCTTCTTGGGGTCGCAATATGTGAATGATTTCAATTTGGATCAGCGTAATTATCGGGTTTATATTCAGGCCGATCAGCAGTTCCGCTCTAAGCCTGAAGATATTCAGCAGCTATACGTGCGCTCAACAGATAACCAGATGATTCCCTTGAGTAATCTGATCACGATTAAACCCACGACTAGCGCTCAGACCATCACGCACTACAACCTCTACCGATCTATTTCGGTGCAAGGAGCCGCTGCTCCAGGTAAGAGTTCGGGGCAAGCCCTGCAAGCGATGGAGACCACTGCCAAACAGTTGTTTCCCCCAGGATTGGGCTTTGAGTGGACAGGCACCGCCCTGGAAGAAGTGGAATCTGGCGGTCAGGCTCCCATCATTTTTGGGATTGGCTTGTTGATGGTATTTCTGGTACTGGCTGCTCAGTACGAGAGCTATGTTGACCCCGCTATTATTATGCTGACGGTGCCGTTGGCGGTTTTGGGTGCATTGAGTGCCCAATTTCTGCGGGGTTTTGCCAACGATGCTTACTGCCAGATTGGTTTAGTAATGTTGATTGGTTTGGCTAGCAAAAATGCCATCCTGATTGTGGAATATGCCAACCAATTGCGCGAAAAGGGGCTGACGATTACCCAGGCTGCAATTGAGGCTGCACAAGAACGGTTGCGTCCCATTTTGATGACCTCGATTTCGGGCTTGGTCGGCTTCTTCCCCCTCGCGATCGCCACGGGTGCCGGTGCGGCTAGCCGTCAATCCCTGGGAACCGCCATTTTTGGAGGATATTTGATCTCTACGTTCTTAAGCCTATTTCTAGTGCCGATTCTCTACATCATTATTAAAACCTTGAACGATCGCTTTATGCCGCCCCATAAAGATCACCAAGAACTAGAACGGCGTTTGGAGACTCCGCAGCAAACTTTGTAATATCCTTTTTCAAGGAATCTGCTTTTTTCAAATAAACGGTAAATCCTGCCTTTCCAAAATCCCTGACATGTTAGAGTCGAGGAGGATAGCTGCGGTTGTCACTCCGCACAAATCTGATGTTGGGTTTGCGTGGTTACCCTAGCTTTTAGTACTTTTTCCAGTACTTTGCTGAGGATAGTCCGACAGACGCTGGCGATTGCTTAGGCTGCATGCAGCAATACCCTTTTCATTAAGCTGCTCATTGCCGCTCATTAACAGAGGGCAATGGTCTAAACTTGTTGTTGAGTTTTCATGTGTTGTTGAGTTCTTCATAGCAGTTCGCACTCGGCTAAAGCCAGATTATTTTTTGAAAGCTTCGCGGAGCGAGGCTTTCAAAAAATAATCTGGACTTGACTCAGTTGAAAATTGCTATAAAGGGTGAGCAGCGCGCACCTGGTCAAAAAATCCGACAACCGTTATGGAACCCCATCCCTTCTAAGGATGACCCGAAAGATAGAGGATGGAATGCCAAAACGACCAAACAATAAGTAGGGTTTGGTCATAATGTTTGACCGCCTCATCTTTCAATCCAATCTACTCATCGCACCTTCTCCCTATGCCCTTTCCCAGAGCAAGCGGTATTCTGCTGCATCCCACCTCTTTTCCGAGCCGGTTTGGTATTGGCGATCTAGGCACAGAAGCCTATCGATTTGTAGATTTTCTGGCCGATAGTAGTCAGCATATCTGGCAAATCTTGCCTCTGGGACCAACGGCCTATGGAGACTCGCCTTACCAATGTTTTTCGGCGATCGCGGGCAACCCTTTGCTGATCAGTCCGGAAACCCTGCGCAACAATGGGCTACTCAGCGATGCAGACCTGGATGAATTTCCACAACTGCCGCTTAGCATTGATTTTGGCTGGGTGATTCATGCCAAACTTCCCTTGCTGCGTCGAGCCTGTGAGAACTTTAAGATTCAGGCGTCGCCTGAGCAACGGCAACATTTTAGTGAGTTTTGCCAAACTGCGGAATGGCTAGAGGATTATGCCTTGTTCCGGGCGCTCAAAGATGCCCATGGCGGAGCCAGCTGGAATACCTGGGATGTGGCGATCGCTCAGCGCAAACCCGAAGCGCTGGAGCAATGGCGGCAGCAGTTGGAGTTGGAAGTGTTCTTCCACAAGTTTCTGCAGTTTGAATTTACTCAGCAGTGGACGCACTTAAAGCAATACGCCAACGATCGAGGCATTCAAATTCTGGGAGATTTGCCGATCTACGTGGCCCATGACAGCGCTGAAGTCTGGGCCCATCCCGAATATTTTTGCCTGGATCCTGAAACAGGTGCCCCTACTTTGATGGCCGGTGTGCCGCCCGATTTCTTTAGCGCTACCGGGCAGCTCTGGGGCAACCCAATTTACAATTGGGAGCGGCTTCAGCAAGACCACTTTAAATGGTGGGTGCAGCGGTTCCATGCCATGCTCAACTGCGTGGACTTGATCCGGATTGATCACTTCCGGGGATTTGAATCTTACTGGGCCGTAAAAGCGGGTGAAGAAACCGCAATGTATGGCGAATGGAAGACGGCTCCAGGAGAGGATCTGTTTCTCTGTCTGGCAGAGCAGTTAGGCAGTTTGCCCATTATTGCGGAAGACTTAGGCTTTATTACGCCGGAAGTAGAAGCGCTGCGCGATCAGTTTGAGTTTCCCGGCATGAAGATCTTGCATTTTGCCTTTGATGGGGGTTCTGATAATCCGTATCTACCGTTCAATTACCTGACCAATACCGTTGTATATACTGGAACTCATGATAATGACACTACGGTCGG
>DATNOY010000454.1:0-7574 GCA_036703495.1 Coleofasciculaceae cyanobacterium | reverse complement strand
AGAAGGGCGAATTGTCTCAGATGAAGAAATTAAACACCAAATTGCCACTGAGCATCCCTATCAGGACTGGATCGACCAACACATGGTGGCACTGGCAACCTTGCCCGATGCCGCGCCGGATGCAGTTAGCCCTGCGCCCCTCAGCGAAGCAGATTTGGCCACGCTGATTCAGCGGCAAACTGCCTTTGGCTACACGTTTGAGGATTTGCGCCTGCTGCTGACGCCCATGGCTCGGGACGGCGTTGAGGCGATTGGCTCTATGGGCGCAGATACGCCGCTGGCGGTGCTTTCCGATCGCCCCAAACTGCTATATGACTATTTCCAACAGCTATTTGCTCAGGTGACGAACCCGCCGATCGACTCGATTCGGGAGGAAATCATTACCTCTGCTGAAACCACCCTGGGAGCTGAGCGCAACTTACTCAAGCCTGAACCGGAAAGCTGTCATTTAATTGAGCTGAAAACGCCGATCCTCAGCAATGAAGAGTTGGCTAAGCTCAAGCATGTCAGTCAAGGCGAGTTTAAGTCAGTCACGCTGCCGATGCTGTTCAACCCCAAGGCAGGCGTAGCAGGTCTGGAAACGGCGATCGCTGACATTTGTGCCCAGGCTGATCAGGCGATTGCCGCAGGGGTCAGCATTCTCATCCTCAGCGATCGGGGCGTAGACGCAAGCCATGCCCCGATCCCCGCCTTGCTGGCTGTGGCAGGCTTGCATCACCATTTGATTCGCACAGGCACCCGTACCCGAGTCGGGCTGGTGCTGGAGTCGGGTGAACCGCGCGAGGTGCATCACTATGCGCTGCTGCTGGGCTATGGCTGCGGGGCGATTAACCCCTACCTGGCGTTTGAGACGATCGCTGACATGATTCAGCAGGGCTTGCTGGTCAATCTTGATTTCAAGACGGCCTGCAAAAACTACATCAAAGCTGCCACCAAAGGCGTGGTCAAAGTGGCTTCCAAGATCGGCATCTCGACGCTGCAAAGCTATCGCGGGGCGCAGATTTTTGAGGCGATCGGGCTGAACCAATCGGTGGTCGATCGCTACTTCACCTGGACGGCCTCTCGGATTGAAGGCGCAGATCTGGCGGTGATCGCTGGAGAGGCAATTTTGCGCCATCATCATGCCTTTCCCGATCGCGAAGTTAATGGTCACACTCTGGATGTGGGCGGCGAATACCAGTGGCGCAAAGAAGGGGAAGCGCACTTGTTCAGCCCCCAAACCATCCACACGCTGCAAAAGGCCGTTCGCGAGGGCAGCTATTCTCTTTACCAGCAATATGCCAGCCTGGTGAATGAGCAGAATCAGAAGCATTACACCCTGCGAGGGCTGTTAGAATTCCAGCAGCGCCAGCCCGTGCCGATCGAAGAAGTGGAGCCAGTTGAGGCGATCATGAAGCGGTTTAAGACCGGGGCGATGAGCTATGGCTCGATCTCGAAGGAGGCGCATGAGGCTCTGGCGATCGCCATGAATCGGATTGGTGGTAAATCGAACACGGGTGAAGGCGGAGAAGACCCGGAGCGCTATACCTGGACGAACGAGCGGGGGGATTCTAAAAACAGCGCCATTAAACAGGTGGCCTCAGGTCGGTTTGGCGTGACGAGTCTGTATTTGACCCAGGCTCGGGAGATTCAGATCAAAATGGCTCAGGGCGCGAAGCCCGGTGAAGGGGGGCAGTTGCCCGGTGGTAAAGTCTATCCCTGGATTGCCAAGGTGCGCCACTCCACACCCGGAGTCGGGCTGATCTCGCCGCCCCCCCACCACGATATCTACTCGATCGAAGATCTGGCGGAGCTGATCCATGACTTGAAGAACGCCAACCGGGCAGCCCGAGTCAGCGTCAAGCTGGTGTCGGAAGTCGGGGTGGGAACGATCGCGGCGGGGGTTGCCAAGGCCCATGCTGACGTAGTGCTGGTGTCGGGCTTTGATGGCGGTACGGGGGCATCGCCGCAAACTTCCATCAAACATGCAGGGCTACCCTGGGAGCTAGGGCTGGCCGAAACCCATCAAACCCTGGTGTTGAACAATCTGCGATCGCGGATTGTGGTGGAAACCGATGGACAAATGAAGACCGGCCGCGATGTGGTGATTGCGGCCCTGCTGGGGGCTGAGGAGTTTGGATTTGCTACCGCACCGCTGGTGACGCTAGGCTGCATTATGATGCGGGTCTGCCATCTCAACACCTGCCCTACGGGCGTGGCAACTCAAAACCCAGACCTGCGGAAAAACTTCACAGGGGATCCGGAGCATACCGTCAACTTCATGAAGTTCATTGCTCAGGAAGTGCGGGAACTGATGGCTCAGCTAGGCTTCCGTACCATCAACGACATGATTGGTCGGACGGATATTTTGGAGCCGAAAAAAGCGGTTGAACATTGGAAAGCCAAAGGGCTCGACTTCTCAAAGATCCTCTACCAGCCGGAAGTGGGGGCAGAGGTGGGTCGCTATTGCCAAATTCCGCAGGATCATGGACTAGACAAGTCGCTGGATCTAACGGTACTGCTGGATCTGTGTCAAGGGGCGATCGAGCGGGGTGAACCGGTGAAAGCCACCTTGCCGATTCGCAACATCAACCGGGCGGTTGGCACCATTTTGGGGAACGAAATCACCCAGCGCCATTGGGAAGGCTTGCCAGAAGATACGGTGCATCTGCATTTCCAGGGCAGTGCTGGACAAAGCTTTGGAGCATTCGTTCCTAAAGGAGTGACGCTAGAACTGGAAGGGGACGCCAATGATTACCTCGGCAAAGGGCTGAGCGGCGGCAAAATCATCCTCTATCCGCCCAAAGCATCAACCTTTGTGGCCGAAGACAACATCATCATCGGCAACGTGTCCCTCTACGGTGCCACCAGCGGCGAGGTTTACATTCGCGGGATTGCTGGTGAGCGCTTTGGCGTTCGCAACTCGGGGGTAAATGCCGTAGTTGAAGGCGTAGGCGACCACGGCTGCGAATATATGACCGGTGGCAAAGTGGTGATCTTAGGCGCAACGGGGCGCAACTTTGCTGCCGGGATGAGCGGCGGTGTGGCCTACATTCTGGATGAAGCAGGGGACTTTGCTACCCGCTGCAACCCACAAATGGTAGGACTGGAAACCCTGGAAGATCCGGAAGAGATCAGCGACCTCTACCAGATGATCCAGCGCCATGCCACCTATACCGAGAGCCGAAAGTCCGCCCAAGTTCTGGCAAACTGGTCAGCCCTGCTGCCCAAATTCGTCAAGGTGATGCCCAAGGACTACAAGCGAGTCCTGCAGGCGATCGCTGAGGCGGTATCTGCCGGACTGAGCGGTGACGATGCCCTGACCGCTGCCTTTGAAGCCAACGCCCGTAATGTGGCTCGGATTGGCGGCAGTTAGGCAGAGGGGTTGATGGGGTATTGGGGACAGGGAATGGCTGCTAGACAGGGGTTCTGCTGTCCTTCTCATTTCTCTACCCCTCCCCCTCCTCCTGACGCATGACCCACCACCTATTACCTACTCTCTCCCCCTACTTAAACCACAACAATGGGAAAACCAACCGGCTTTATTGAGTATCTACGCGAATCACCCTCCGAACTGGCTCCTCTCGATCGCATCCACAACTGGGACGAATTTCACCTGCAGATGCCGGAGGAAAATCTGCGGACCCAAGGGGCCCGCTGTATGGACTGCGGCATTCCCTTTTGCCATAGCGGTACGTTGATTAGCGGCATGGCCAGTGGCTGCCCTATCAACAACTTGATCCCCGAGTGGAATGATCTGGTCTATCGGGGGTTGTGGCGGGAAGCCCTCGATCGCCTCCATAAAACCAACAATTTTCCAGAATTTACGGGTCGGGTGTGTCCGGCTCCCTGCGAAGGATCTTGCGTTTTGGGGATCAACAACCCACCCGTGACGATCAAGAACATTGAGTATTCGATCGTTGAAAAAGGCTGGCAGGAAGGTTGGATCACGCCAGAACCGCCGACGCAACGCACGGGCAAACGGGTGGCTGTGATTGGTTCTGGACCGGCGGGTTTATCTGCTGCGGCTCAGCTCAACAAAGCCGGACATTGGGTGACGGTGTTTGAACGGGCCGATCGCCCCGGTGGACTGCTGATGTATGGCATTCCCAACATGAAGTTGGATAAGCGAGAAGTGGTGCAGCGACGGCTCAATCTGCTGGAACAGGAGGGCGTCAAGTTCCTCTGTAACACTGAGGTTGGCAAAGATTTGCCTGTTGAAACGCTGCTCCAAGAATTTGATGCCGTGGTGCTGTGTACTGGCGCAACTCAGCCGCGCGATTTGCCAATTGAAGGGCGATCCCTCCAGGGCATTCACTTTGCCATGGACTTCCTCACCGGCAACACCAAGTCTGTCTTGGATCAGCATCAGAACGGTAGCTTCATCTCGGCTCAAGGCAAAGATGTCGTGATTATTGGCGGTGGTGATACGGGCACAGACTGCGTCGGCACCTCGATTCGGCATGGCTGCAACAGCCTGGTGCAGCTAGAAATTCTGCCTCAGCCGCCGTCAGAGCGGGCGGCTAACAACCCCTGGCCCGAGTGGCCCAAGGTCTACAAGCTGGACTATGGACAGGAGGAAGCCGCTGCCAAGTTTGGCGATGATCCGCGCGTGTATCTCACCACCGCCACCCAGTTTGAGGGGGATGAAACCGGACGAGTGAAAGCGGTTCATACCGTAGAGGTGCAGTGGGAGAAAAATGATAAAGGGCAGTTTATCCCGACGCAGGTTCCAGGAACCGAGAAAGTACTGCCGGCTCAGCTGGTCTTGTTGGCAATGGGCTTCCTGGGGCCAGAACAGCCCCTGCTGGATGCGCTGGGGGTAGAACGCGATCCCCGCAAGAATGTCAAAGCCGACTATGGCAAGTACGCCACCAGTATTCCGGGCGTGTTTGCGGCAGGAGACTGCCGCCGAGGGCAGAGCCTCGTTGTTTGGGCTTTCAATGAAGGACGGGGTGCGGCCCGCGAGTGCGATCTGTACCTGATGGGCAGTACCGACCTGCCTTAGTCAGCAAAAAGTTAGCAAAGAGTCAGCAAAGGGTCAGCAAAAAGTGAGCAAAGCAGACTTTCTCTAAGCTTTGCGCTTAAATCACAGGCGGTTTTTGGGCAAGCCTCGGAAAGCGAGGCTTGCCCATCGCTTATGCAAACGTATAGGCCGCCATGCTAAACGCACCATAGGTAAAGCTATTGTGCAGGCGAGTTCTGTGATCCCCACCGGCACCAAGCGCCACAAACAGCGGTAAAAGATGTTCATCCGTCGGATGATTCTTGACGGCATAAGGCGCGAGATGGCGATAGTTGAGTAAGGTTTCGAGATTGCCAGTAGCGATCGCCCCTTCGAGCCAATCATCAAATTGCTGAACCCACTCAGGAGGCGCAGCATGGTAATCCCCAATAAAGGCACGCAGGTTATGGGTCGCTCCGCCGCTGGCCAAGATTAAAACACCTTCATGCCGCAGGGGTTCTAAAGCCTGACCCATCCGAAAATGCTGCTCTGGATCCAAACCATACTGAATCGATAACTGAGTGACGGGAATGTCTGCCAGCGGGTAGGCCAGCATCAGCGGTATCCAGGCACCATGATCTAGCCCTCGGCTGGGATGCAATTGACCGTTTAATCCCTGATCGGCAAGCAATTTCACTACCCGCTCTGCCAATTCTGGTGCCCCTGCCACTGGGTAGGTCAGTTGATATAGGGCGTCGGGAAAGCCAGAAAAATCATGGATAGTTTGAGGCTGACTGGCTGCACTCACCAGCGGGGAGGGCGTACTCCAATGAGCTGAAATGACCAAAATGGCTTTGGGCTTGGCAAACTGCTGCCCCAACTGCTTGAGAAAAGTGGTTGCCGCACCCGATCGCAGCGGCAAATCGGGTGCGCCATGGGACACAAAAACTGCTGGTAAAGTCATATCTCTAGAACAGCGCTGGAGGCTGAGTAAAAGGTGGGTGTTGTCTGGCTGACGCCGCTTTCAAACCCCCAAGGCTCGAAAGCAGGCGATTTTCCAGCCAGTTGATCAATTATCTATATCCGTACAGTACTAACTAGAACTATTATAAAGGCGTTCATCCACAAAGCGATAGGGGCAAAGCCTAAACACTTTGCCCCTATCTCACCCTCCCAAAACCCTTAGGAACGTGAATGGAATAAAACCCAGAACTTAATTTTTGAAAGTTCGGTTTCAATTAATTCGTGATCCTTAGGAGGATTTTGTCCCTGTCAGCGATGGCCAGATGGTCAGGCTGAGACGCTGGCATGTTGCCGGAGTTTTCGCATTGCCTTCACCTCTACCTGCCTGGCCCGTTCCCTGGAAAAGCCAAAGACTTCTCCCACTTCTGCTAAGCTCCGACTCTTGCCATCATTCAGCCCGTAGCGCAAGGCAATCAGCTCCCGCTCTTTGTCGCTAAGGCACGTTAGATACTGCTGGCATTGATCCCGAGCTACGATGACTTCCATCTCCCGCTGTTGCTGCTCGTCAGGGATCAGATCGCCCAGACGGGTGTCTTGCTCCTGCCCAATCAGCGCATCCAGAGAAGCACATTGCCGCTGTTGACTGAGCAAGCTGCGCAGCTCTTCTGGGGTCATCCCCAATGCCTCTGCCAGTTCCTCTGGACTGGGTTTGCGCCCTAATGTACCGACGAGCGATCGGGTAGTGGTCTTAATCTTGCTCAGCTTTTCCTGCACATGCACCGGCAGGCGAATGGTACGAGCATCGGATTGCAGGGCTCTGGTCATCCCCTGGCGAATCCACCAGTAGGCATAGGTCGAGAACTTATAGCCCTTCGTCGGGTCAAACTTTTCAACCGCGCGACCCAACCCCATACTGCCTTCTTGGATCAGATCTAGCAGCTCTAATCCTCGATTTTGATATTTTTTGGCAACGGAAACAACTAGACGCAGGTTGGCCTGAATCATGCGGGTTTTAGCTCGCTTCCCCTGATGAATAATGGCCAACTGCTGAGGAGTTGGGTTCTCTAACGAGAGCAGCGGCAGCATCGTTTGAACGGCTTTAGCAAGCTCCAGTTCTTCAGCAGCGGTGAGCAAAGGGGTTTTGCCAATGGAGCGGAGGTAGGTTTGAATGGGATCAGCCGTCATATGAGCAGGAGAAGAGGTGGCAATGCCTGAATAGTGGACACCCGCATCTGAGCCGGGCGGCACCGAGAGGGAATTCCATTTTAGGACAAGTTGGGGACTTCCATCAGAGCCTCAGCTAATGTACCAGTTCTTTTTGCTTCTGGATACGGCAATTGTAGAAATAATGTCGGCCCAATCTAGTATTTCTTGCCGCTATTGCAGGGCAAGGCGGCAGTGCGGCAGGCATGAGAGGCAACGAGCAGTGAATCTTTACGGATAGACCGGACAGGGCGGCTGGCAGCTGGCTGGCAGATGGCAGTGAACAGCGCTAATTTTTCTCTTGACTCTCCATTTGACTGGAAGCTTTAAAGTGAAGAGGTTTCAACCTAGAGGGCAGTCGAACGGACTGCAAATGTCATGACCCTACAACTTACGGTTCCTAGCATGGCTTGTTCTGCCTGCGCTGACACGATCGCTAAAGCCGTTGCCACCATTGATCCCGCTGCTAAAGTCCAGGCTGATC
>DATNOY010000453.1:0-7970 GCA_036703495.1 Coleofasciculaceae cyanobacterium | reverse complement strand
GCGTCTGTTCTGCTTAGGAAAGGAGAAGTATGGAACTTATTCAAAAGATTCCAGTGACTATTTTAACCGGGTACTTGGGAGCTGGAAAAACAACGTTACTTAACCGGATTCTGACGACCCAGCATGGTAAAAAGATTGCGGTCATTGTCAATGAGTTTGGCGAAGTGGGAATTGATCATCAGCTAGTGGTTGATGCCGATGAAGAAATCCTAGAGATGAACAATGGCTGTATTTGCTGTACGGTCAGAGGGGATCTGATTCGGATTGTGAATAAGTTGATGGCGCAACGCGATCGCTTTGACTATCTGCTGATTGAGACGACCGGACTTGCCGATCCGGCACCTGTGCTCCAGTCCTTCTTTGTGGACGAAGTGATGTATGCCCAAACTAGTCTGGATGCAGTCGTCACCGTTGTGGATACCAAACATATTTGGGATCACTGGGACAGTAGTGAAGTGCAGGAGCAGATTGCTTTTGCCGATGTGCTGTTACTGAACAAAACGGATTTGGTGTCACCGGAAAATTTGCAAGAGTTGGAACAACGGGTTCGCAGTATGAATGCGATCGCTAAAATTTATCCAACTCAGCATTGTAATCTGGATCTGGATGCCGTTCTGAATGTTAAAGCCTTTGACTTAAAACATGCCTTGAGCATTGATCCGCAATTTTTGGATGAATCGGCTCATGAGCATGATCAATCGATCTTCTCCGTTGCCATTTGCGAATCGGGTACAGTCAGCAGCGAGAAGCTGAATCGTTGGCTGTATCAATTGGTGCAAGCTCAAGGCGCTAATCTCTTTCGGATGAAGGGGATTCTGGATGTTGACGAAGAAGACCGGCGGTTTGTGTTTCAGGGGGTACATATGACGCTGGATGGTCGTCCGGGCAAACCCTGGAAGTCCAGCGAAGTGCGACGGAATGAACTCGTGTTTATCGGTCGTAATTTGGATGAGGCAGCCCTGAGAGATGGATTTCAAGCCTGTCTAGTGTAGAGGGCGATCGCTCCATCGGGTACAGCAATTTTCAATGGCATCAACCCCCGTTATTTTTTAGCTGTGTGCCGCACGGCCTCAAAATAACGCAGCCTTAGCCAAGCGTAAAGCGCTGTGAATCCCCGTAGGTGAACTTATAGCTGAGATATTGAGGAGTCCATGAAACTACAACACAATTTAGGCGGACTGGAAGGATTAGGGCCCGTCGTCTTTCAAAAACGGGTATTTGTGCAACCCTGGGAAGAGCGGATTTTTGGTATCCATGTGGCCATGATGGCCTTGAGTAATCATTTGGATCGGGCGAGGCCGCAATACCCGATTAAGCAAGTGCCGACCACCTTTAAGGATTTCTGGACGTGGGGGCATCTGCGGATGGGTGCGGAGGCAATGAATCCGTTTGATTACTTCCGTTTGCGGTATTACGAGAAGTGGTTGGGAGGAATTTCTGGTTTCTTTGTAGAGAAAGGGTATATTACCGCTCAAGAATTGGATGCCCAAACTGCCCTCTATCTGGCCAGCGGCAACCTGTCTAATGCTCCCCTGCCCACTGGCGGAAACGCAGCTATTGATACTCAGGTGGTGCGATACCTGCGGGAAGGAGATTCTCCTAAAGGTGACTATGCCGGTACTCCCAAGTTTGAGCCAGGCATGAAGGTGAAGGTGAAGGATGTCCCGCCTGTGGATCACACGCGTTTACCGGGTCATTTGCGCGGCAAAGTGGGGACAATCGATTCCGTCTATCCCGATGCTTACGGCTATTTCTTTTCTACCGGGCCGGATGGAATTGGTAGTCCTATGCCCGTTTATCTGGTGTCTTTTGACCCCAAAGATCTCTGGGGAGCAGAAAAATCTGAACCCAACTCAACCTATTACGATGACCTGTTTGAAGTCTATCTAGAAGCTGTGTAAGGAAAGGTGTGATGAGCAGTTACGAGCATTTTAGTTACGATACCGATCGCGAAGTTTACAGTGCGGCTCGGGCCAGAGCGTTGGAAGCATTGCTGATCAAAAAAGGAGTGATTACCGGCAACACCGTTGATCAGGTGCTGGAGTATTTCAAAACCGAGATGGGCCCGTTTAACGGAGCCAAAATTGTGGCGCGCGCCTGGGTTGATCCGGCATTTAAGGCAAAGCTGCTGGCAGATGCGAACGCTGCGATCGCCGAGATGAATTTTCCCGCAGGCATGTCGGGTGCGGAAGGGGAACACATGAAGGTGGCTGAAAATACGGCGACGGTGCATAACGTGATTGTCTGCACCCTTTGCTCCTGCTACCCCTGGACAACGCTAGGGCTGCCGCCTTACTGGTTCAAAGATCCCACGTTCCGCGCCAGAGTTGTCCGGGAACCCCGGGCAGTCTTGCAGGAATTTGGCGTTACCCTAGACCCCGCAGTGCAAGTGAAAGTTTGGGATAGTAGTGCCCAAATCCGGTGGTTTGTCCTGCCTGAGCGACCCGCTGGCACTGAAGGTATGAGTGAAGCGAAGCTGTCTACTTTAGTCACACCTGAAGCGATGATGGGTGTGGCTCAGGTGAAAGCTGCATAGAGCTATACGGTAAGGAGGCAAACATGCAAACTCGATTTGAACATTATGCTGCCACCAGCATGATGGGCTGTAAAGATTCTCCCCCTCGAACGAATGGAGAGCTGTTTTTTGATGATTCTTGGGAAAGCCGCGCCTTTGGGATTGCCATTGCCCTGGCAAAAAAGGGTCACTATGAATGGGAAGACTTTCGGCAACAGTTGATTACCTCGATCGCTGAATGGGAATCCGAACACGAGCTAGATGATCCAAGCTGGAGTTATTATCAGCGCTGGTTGCTGGCTTTGGAGCGACTAGCCCTGGACTCTGAGTTGATTACACCTGATGAGTTGGAAGAGTTGACGGTGGCGATCGCTCAATCCTCTGAAGAATAGCTTCGGCAATGCCTGAAGCCCGGATTTTTCCATCTCTCAATAGCCCTGCTTTAGCTGTCGCCCTAGCACTGAGGACAGAGGGGGTGGGGCTGCGTCCCGGCAGTTCCACCCCTACCCCTTATCTTCAGTCCCCATGTTTTTCAATCACGATCGTTAGATGGGCAACCATAGCTCCGATCACGCCAACTGCCGCAACCACGGGAAATAGAGCGGCGCTAAGCACCCCTCCCACGACGCCAACCGTCAGTGGGATTTCAATTAAAATCCGGCCTTCTTCATTTTTGATGATAATGCGCCGGATATTGCCTTGATGAATCAGCTCTTTGACTTTAGCCGTCAGGGCATCGCCATTGATTGTAAATTCTTCGACGCTAACTTTTCCCTGGCCCTCGGTTTCAGCTGCTGAAGCGGTAGCTGCAATCGATTCTGCCGTTTGGTCAACCGGAACTTCTTGATCAACCGGAACTACTCTGTCAACTGGAATTTCTTGATCAACCGGAACTGCTCTGTCAACCGGATTAGTAGGAGTATACATGGCCTGAACCTCCAGTGTTGCCTCTATCTGTAAAGTAGAAGCAAAGTATGAGGAAGTTGTGAGGGGGCGGATGCAATGGATGGGGGTTTCTGTATGCTTGGGCAGAGAGAGGCTTGAAGATTTGAGAAGGGTATTTATCTTACCCGTATCGAAAAACATCCAAAATTCGGTTACGCAGCGGTTCAGGAATGGTGTTCATCACCTGATAGTCGGCTTGATCCGCATCTTTGGACAAAGCTTCTGCAACCTGATCTAACACATCGAACACCAGGGGCACTCCTAATTGCAAGCTCTCTAAGGTCTCCCGTTGGGCAAATACCGCTTGGGGCGTTCCTTCCAAAACCAGCTGCCCTTTGTTGAGAATGAAAATCCAGTCTGCCCAACAGTAAGCCAGGTCTAGATCGTGGGTTGCCATAACGATCGTGGTGCCCAACGCTTGAATCTGTCGCAGTTTGGCCATCAGATCGCGAGTCTGGCGTTGATCAAGATAGGCCGTCGGCTCATCCAGCAGCAGTAACTCGGGCTGGAGCACCATGACATCGGCTAAGGAAACTCGCTTTTTTTGCCCCAAACTCAAGTGATGCACCGGACGTGCTGCCAGTTCTGAAAGGTTAAAGGCGGTGATTGCCTCTCCTACCCGCCGGTTGACTTCGGTATCGGGCAAACCCAGATTGCACAAGCCGTAGGAAATATCTTCTTCTACCGTAGAAGCCACTAACTGCTGCTCTGGATCTTGAAATACTAACCCTACTTTTTGGCGCAGATCCATCAGGGAAGTGCGATCGTAGCGCAGCGGCGAACCTTGCCAATGGACGACTCCCTTCTGCGGCTTATAGAGTCCGTTGGCCAGCAAAAAGAGCGTGGTTTTACCGCAGCCATTTTGTCCAATCAGGGCACAGCGCTTGCCTGCCGGAATGCGGAGAGTGAGGCTCTGGAGGGCAGGCTGAGGACTGCCAGAATAGGTGTAATCTACTTTCTCAAATTCCAACAGCATATTGCCATCCTGTGAGCACCACTAAAATTGTGCAGCCAAACAGCGCTTCTACGCTATACCGTTTGGAAGGGGAATATCGGCGAGAATGACAGACGCGAAAGTCTCCCGTAAAGCCGCGAGATTCCAGCGTTAAAGAAATTTGGCGGTAGTTTTCCAGCGTGCGGCGCAGCAATTGTCCGATCAGCAACCCCAGACTGTTCATCCACAGCTTGCGGGTGCGGTAGCCCCCACGAGACTGCTGAGCGGTCCATAGCTCTTTCGCCGTGTGCAGCAGCACAAAAATAAAGCGATACATCAGCATCAGCAATTCGGTGAGTAAGGCAGGACAGCCAATGCGCCGGAGAACCTGCAGGATTTCGCTGAAGGGAATCGTCAGGATGATGAAATAGATGCAGGCAGTAGAGGTGATCGCCCGGGCTCCCAGTTCGCCTGCCTGCTGGATGCCGTGATGACTGAGATAGAAATAGTAATCTCCCCAGGTGAATCCCTGCCAGACATCTGCTTGAACGGATGCCAGATCGGAAAGACCTACGCCGCTGACTATTAGAGCGGGTAAGCTGGTTAACCAAAAGCCGGTTGTGATGGAGAGCAGCCGTAGATAAACAGAAGTAGGGATGCCTGCGTAGATGACAATCCAAATACTAATCCATACTGCAATTAAAATTTGAATTGAGGCATGACTGGCATAGGTGATTAGCAAAAGAACGATCGCAAATCCCAATTTATGTTCAGGAGGCAGTTCTCGCAATCGACTAGCATAGGCCAGTGTATCAATTTGAAGAGACATAGGCTGATGCTCTAGGCTTCAAAGTGGGAACGATTTTCTGGTAGGGGTGGAATTTTGGCGAGGACTCGCTTTTTCAGCAGTTCAGGACATTTGATGTATGAGATAGAACCGTCTGATTTAGCGTGATATTGCTTGGCTCCATCCAGCACCGCAACAGCCGTTGACTCTAGATGGTCATCATCGGTCGGCAAATTGCCAAACAGGTAAGTGTGCTTGCCGGGGGCGCTCAGGGCGATCGTGCAATGTTGTTCACAAGCCCCCATACAGTCAGCCGCCTGGATAGACAGATCTGCTTCCAAGGGGAAGGTATGATGCAGGGCTTGTAGCTGCTCTAGCAGCCGTTCCCCGCCACTCCTGCGGATCGCCTGCTTGGTGCGATGAGCGCTACCGCAGCTAGTACAAACAAAAAGGGTATGTGGGTGCATAGGTTAATGCTCATCCTTCTCACGTCTTTCCGATCGCCCGCGATACAGCCCCAAAATATAGCCCGCTACTCCAGCTCCAATTCCTGCTTGAGCCGCAAATAGAAAAGTTTGCACTTCCGGCCCTGAGTCTTTAATCAGGGGCTGAAACCAGGGTTTGTAATCCGGCTGAATTTCTTGAATAGCCGTTGAGTTGTTGCCGTCAGTTGCCCCAAACTTCCGCCCTTGGAGGATCAGCAGCGGCCCAAGTGACAGGATGAGGACGCCAACGAGCAGAAACCAGTTGTTCGATAGTTTGTTCATGATTTACTGCTCCTCCAGAACTTTCAGCGTTTGCAGTTCTTGCTGTCCGTACTTTTGCAGCCAATTCCAGACCAACACCGTCAGCAGTCCTTCACTGATGGCGAGGGGCACTTGGGTAATAGCAAAAATGCCCACAAATTTGACAAAAGAAGCAATGAAGCCGCCCTGAGCCGCAGGAAACGCCAGCGCTAACTGCACCGCAGTCACCAAATAGGTGATTAAATCTTCTAACGTGGCAGCCAGAAAAACGGCCAGCCTTTGCTTGCCCGTTTTCAGGACGGACTTATAGACTACGTAAGCCACGAGCGGCCCGACGATCGCCATAGAAAACACATTGGCTCCCAGCGTAGTGATGCCACCATGCGCCAGCAGCACGGCTTGAAAGATCAACACCAGCGTCCCTAGCACCGTCATCGTCAGCGGCCCAAACAGAATTGTGCCTAGCCCGGTACCCGTCGGGTGGGAGCAGCTTCCAGTAACGGAGGGAATTTTGAGAGCAGATAGGACAAACGTAAAGGCTCCTGATAGAGCCAGCAGCAGCTTCAGTTCAGGATTTTGCCGGGTGACGCGGGTAAGCGATCGCAGCCCCACCAGGAAAAACGGCAGCGACACCGCCCACCAAAAAACTGCCCACTGGACGGGCAAAAACCCCTCAGCGATATGCATGGCTTGGGCAGGGGTGGCGGCACCAAACAAAATATAGCAAGTCAAGCCAGCGATTAAACCCAGGCTGACCCATTTCCGATGTTTTGTCTTCATCCTGTACCTCGCAGATAAGACGATGTGGCTTGACGAACGGCAGGCATTCTGGCTGATGAGGGCGGCACCGCTCAATTGGGCATCCCTCAATTACAGTTGCGGGACAGCGGTAGAGTTTCACTACACTTTCCCTGTTTCCTCTGACGGCTGTTCCCCGTCAGAACCGAGTCGTTGACTCAGCTTACCGCATTGGGACGAGATTAGAGATGTTCTACCAAAACTCTTAAAACGATACCGTGTTGGCTGATCGATTCCTATCTCAAGCTCCTGACTTTTATTTTTGAAGTTTGCTCAGCATCTTCAAGGAATATTGATGTTCCTTGGTTTTTCCTTGGTTGAGATAGAGACTTGCAGCCTGTTGGCAATCGGCGATCGCCCCCAATTTATCTCCCAGTCGATAGCGGGCAACGCAGCGATGACCATACACCTCTGGATCAAAGGGATCGATCTGTAGTGCCTGGTCAAAATCCTGAACGGCTGCCTCGTAGTCGCCACTTCGGGATTTTTCTACTCCTTGTGCAAAAAAGGTCATAGGCGCAGGATCGTAGAAGGAAGCAATTAGGTTTTAGAAATGACGCATTTGGCAAACCCTTCGGCAAACTCGTTGCGATCGAGATTCCGCCCAATCACTACTAGCTGAGTCAGCTTTTCTTCATCGGGCTTCCAGGGGCGATCACGCCGCATAGAAGTCAGCATACGTACACTTTGAAACAGTACCCGTTCTGCAAACCCTTGAGCATAAAATAGTCCCTTAGTGCGGTAAAGATCTTCTCCTTTTTCCTGTGCCAACGCATTCATCCACAGCATGAATTTATTCATATCGATCGGTTTTTCTGAGGTTAAAGCAAAGGAACCGATCGCGGCATCATGTTCATGCTCCAAGTCATCCAGAAATGCCGGATCAACTTCTAGTTTGGCTTCCAGATCGAAGGCTCCTGTCCCCAAAATCAGCGGCAGGTCAACCACACTAAACTCTGTGTGGTAGATCTTGGCGAGTGGATTCAGTCCCCGGATTTGCTGCTCAATGGTGGCAACATCCTCGGCTGACACCAGATCAGTTTTGTTGATCAAAATAATGTCGGCAAATGCCACCTGTTCCTGGGCTTCATGACTATCAGCCAAGTTGCGCTGCAAGTTTGGCGCATCCACCACGGTGACAAAAGCATCCAGGTTAAATTTGGCTTTAATCTCGTCTGCCACAATAAACGTGGAAGCCACTGGAGCCGGGTCTGCCAGCCCGGTCGTTTCCACAAGGACGGCATC
>DATNOY010000452.1:0-7016 GCA_036703495.1 Coleofasciculaceae cyanobacterium | reverse complement strand
TCGGTTTTAGAACAATTACGGCAGTCTCAGCAGCCGGTGTGGGTTCCCCGGTTTGATAAGTCAGTCTGGCAAGGAGCGGGCGATCGCACCCTACCAGAGCGCATTGATCACGCTGATATTGTTTTGTTTGAAGGCTGGTTTGTCGGCGTTCGCCCGGTGCTGCCAGCAGCATTGGATCAGGCTCCGCCACCCATCCTCACCGCTGCCGATCGCGCCTTTGCCCGTGAGGTGAATGCGCGGCTACAGGAGTATTTGCCGCTGTGGGAGTTGCTCGATCGGCTAATTGTGCTAGCCCCCATAGACTACCGCTACAGCAAACAGTGGCGGCGCGAAGCCGAACAGCGGATGCTGGCGGCAGGCAAACCGGGGATGACAGATGCCGAAATTGATCAATTTGTAGACTATTTCTGGCGATCGCTCCACCCCAACCTATTCATCACCCCCCTCTTGCAGGATCCTCAGCGCGTTGATGGCGTGATCGAAATTGACATCGCCCATCGCCCAGTGCGGTTTTATCAGTTTGAGCGGGCCATCACCCCCCCAGCACCGTCACCTGCTGATTGATGCGAGGTCTGCCAAACCGCTCCCAGGCATTGCCACCCCGCAAAAATAGCTCCATCCAGCGAATTGGTCTGCCGTCAGCTGCTGCCCAACCCGAGCTGCCGGGCGCAAACGCCAGCGTGCCCTCAGACACTTTGAAACTGCCATCGGAGTAAATGGCATCGCTGACCACATCACCGATGCGGATAATCACCTTAGTCTCCGGCTGCAGGGTAATGGCATCGGCAGGAATTGTGGTTTTGATGTTGCCGTAGCCATCGCTCCAGGCTACGCGATCGCTTGGGGCATCAGGCAGTTGGTTAGGGTCAATCGCCTCTCCGAGTAAGCTAAAGTCGCCCGAAGCGATCGCCCCGGCGGCTGGCGGGAATACATCCCGCGAGCGAAACTGCGAACCGCCCCTGGAGACATTGATCGTCTGTAGGGCTTTGGCATGATGCTTGATAAACGACAGCGTATAGCCGGCATTTACCCCTACCACCCGCACACCATTGGGCAGCAACGCATAGGTCAAGCCTTCGCCCTCATTGTCCCGGCGGGCATCTGGGTCATCTTGGCGTGGCGCACAGTTATGGTAAATCAACCGTTCCGCCGGCCCAGGATTTAAGCCTAGCTGAGCAATCCAAAAGCCGGTTGCTAAGGTGCTGAAAGGCGGCACCGAAAGTTCATGAATTTGGGCATTGGGTAGAGATAGGAGCAACCGTTGTTTGACTTCGGCAAAGGCGGGATCGCCCGTGCCATAGTCTGCGATCAGGGAAATAAACATAGGGCAAGATGAGGTGAAGGTAAGCACGAGGCCATGGCCAGCGTCGCTCCGGCCGTTGACCCCGCCTCTCTACGCTAAGGGAATTTGCCGCATTCGCTCCGCCATCCTGAACACAGCGTCCCGTGTTAAGGCTGCAATTGCCAGATTTTGATAGTCTGGCCACCACTGCCACTGGCGATCGTCTGCCAGTCGGGGCTGATGGCAAACTGTTTGATATCTGCCCCACAGTTGAGGGTTTGGGTGGCTTCTCCGGTAGTCAGATTCCAGATTTTGATGGTTTGGTCAGAGCTACCGCTAACCAGTGTTTGTCCATCGGCACTGAGGGCGATCGGATTGACAAAGCCTTTATGCCCCACCAGGCTACGCAGCAATTCACCCGTAGTCAGATTCCAGATTTTGATGGTTTGGTCAGTGCTGCTGCTGACAACGGTTTGCCCATCGGGACTGATGACGACTGAATTGACAAATCCCTGATGCCCCGTCAGGGTGCGGAGTGCTTTGCCCGTCATCAAATCCCACACTTTAATCGTCTGGTCGGTACTGCCACTCACCAAGGTATGTCCATCGGCACTGATATCCAGGGAGTTAATAAACCCCGTGTGCCCGGTCAGAGTGCGCAGCTCTTTGCCGGTCGCTAAGTCCCACACTTTAATCGTTTGGTCGGCACCGCCACTAGCCAGGATGCGTCCGTCGTGGCTGATGTCGAGCGCGTTGACAAAGCCGGTATGTCCAGTGAGGGTGCGTAACAGTTTGCCGGTCGTCAAATCCCAAATTTTAATGGTTTGGTCGGCACTGCCGCTGACCAGGGTTTTGCCATCGGGAGCGATCGCCAGTGCATTGACAAAGCTGGTGTGCCCTACTAAGGTACGCAATTCACTACCTGTGGCCCAGTCCCAAATTTTAATGGTTTGGTCGGCACTGCCGCTGACCAGGGTTTTGCCATCGGGAGCGATCGCCAGCGTATTCACAAAACTGGTATGCCCTTGCAGCGTGCGGATCGGAGCAATTTTTTCGATCCTGATCGGCATCTGACTAGCGCGCATTTGCCAGATGCCATAACCACCCGCTATCAACAACAGGGCGATCGCCCCTCCCCAGAGCCAGCGTTTGCGTGGCTTTGGCTGCTCCTGCCCTGCGCTGCTGGTTCTGGCTCCCCCTGTCGTTCCTTGCATCACTGTTTCAGCCAGCGCTACCGAAGCAGAGGCTTGACTTTCCGACCAGGGAGAGGGGGGCGTAGACGGACTAGTAAAACTGGGGGATGCAGCTTCCACTTGGGACAGCAAGGTCAAGATATCTTGGGTGCTTTTAGGGCGATCGCTGGCTCTAGAAGCTACCAGATGATCAATAAAATCGGCGAACCTGGACGAAACTTGAGGCGCAAACCTGCGCCAGTGAAACTCGTTGTTGAGGGAATCATAAATGCTGCTGTCGGTAGGCATTTTGCCCGTCAGCAGGTAAATAAAAGTGCAGCCCAAAGCATAAAAATCGGATTGCGGCACTGCCTGCCCTTTCTCCTGTTCGGGAGGGGTATAGCCCGCCGAACTGATGCGGGTAATTTCGCCAGATTTGCCGAGCTGGGCCAAATAGGTATAGGTCATTTCACGGGCAGCCCCAAAATCGACCAGAACTAACTGCCCGTTCGATCGCAGCATGATGTTCTCTGGCTTAATGTCTCGGTGAAAATAGTTTTTTTGATGCACTAGGTGCAAAATTTCGGCTAGCTGCTTCAGCCACTGGATTGCCTGCCTTTCGTTAATTGGATGGTCGCCCTGCTGCCGCATCCACTCTCGCAGGTTGGGCCCATCAATTTTTTCCATGACAATGCAGTGCAGCGGCTCTGAGCTGTTGCGGGGATAAAACTGAAAATAGCTTTGGGGTTCGATCGCGGGCACCCCCGCATGGGGCAGTTGGCTGAGAACGATAGCCTCCTGCTGAAACAGGGCTACCGCTTTAGCGTTGCGGCTCAAGTTCTGTTTGAGAACCTTTAAAATCTTGGGCATCGTTCGATCGAAGGCTTCATAAACTCTGCCAAAGCCACTTTTATCGCTCAATAGCCGCATGACTCGGTAACGACCTAGCAACAGCAAGTCAGAACCACAGCTCTGGCAAAATTGGCTACCATCGTTGCCAGGATGATCAGGCTGGAGACAGTGAGGATTGATGCAGAGGCTCATGGCAGATCCCAAGGTAGATGCATCCTTGATGATAACCAGTGGTGAGCCCAGGAAGCGTCTGTGTAATCCCCCTTAATACTGATCTCATACTGATCTCATGGCGCTTCGTGCTCGAATAAAACCCAATTATTTCTTGAAAGCAGTGCAGAGTGCCTTTTTCCAAAAATAAAAAATAATTTGCCCTTCTTGCCCAGGACATTTCAACTCAGGCGCGTGGAAGAAAATTTAGTGATCCTAAACTCGGCGCACCCAGCCATTGATCGTAAATCGGCTATTGATGAACTGTTGCGAGGGGCAATGGACAGGCAAGACTTCATGAATACAGCGACTCAGAAAGAACACGATGCTATTGTTCATCGGCTCGATCGTCCTGTAGCTTTCTGCTTTGACAAAGAAATTGTTTTCGATGCGGCTGTCATAAATCCGCAGTTCCCCACCCGAAAATTGCTTCGGTTCGCGGTTGAAATAGTAAACATAGGTAAGTTCTCGCGAAACGGTGTCTGGGCTACCGCTATCGTTGTGGGCTCTGTAGTAGTGTCCATCGTTGTGGGCCGTTAGCTGAGATTCAATCCGCCCAATTGGGAAAGAAGGAATCCCCAGCTTGGCAATAACTTCAGGCAAAATTGCCTGGACTCGATGGGTGATCAGCTGCGAAAATTCTGGGAACGAGTACAGCACAACGGATTGGCGATGAGATAAGTCGCCCGTAGAGGTGGTGGTGCTGACAAAGTTCGGTTCTTGTTGGCAAGTATAGTCCAAAAGCCGCTGATGCTCCTCGGGGCTGAGGAACTGCTGTAGCTGAACGGCATGGGAAATGATGACTTCATGTTCAGCCAAGACTGCAGGTTCAGCCAAAACCGCAGGTTGGGGGGGAGGCTGAAGCGGCTGTTGGACAATCAGCGGCGGATTGGTGATCAGCCCAACCAGGCGATCGCATGGAAACACCAGCATGGCCTGCCCCTGTCGAATCGGAATTTGAAATAAGCGCCGCACCCGTTTCCCTTCCCAGTCCATCACCACCTCAAACAGCTGTCGCAGCAGCTCATCATGCGTTGGAATTGAGAAAGTATATTCTTGCCCACCCGACAGCAGTAGGGTCACTTCTACCTGATCCGGAGCCTGCTGAGATGGGGACGATCGCGAAATGGACTGCATCGATTTCAGGGGCATAAAGACTGGATTTCAGGAACTACGGCTTGAGAACCCACAATTTCAGAAATTAATATCGGAGCAACGACTCGGAACCCTAAAAATGCTTTCAAAATAAAAATTCTTTCAACATAGCGGTAGAAGCAACCTGTGATTCAACTCCATCAATTCAGCGGTATTGAGGTGAGCGCCACCGCTGAATCCAAACTTAGCTCAACTCAAAGTTAGTGAAGAAAATGACGCACTCCTGTCAATACCATGACCAATCCCAATTCATCAGCCGCTTTAATTGAATCTGCGTCACGCATACTGCCCCCTGGCTGAACGATCGCCTCAATCCCGGCAGCGGCAGCCGTTCTAACCGAGTCATCAAACGGGAAAAATCCATCGCTGGCTAACGTGGCCCCCTGAGCCTGTTCACCCGCCTGCTCCAGAGCAATTTTCACCGAGCCGACTCGATTCATCTGTCCAGCGCCTACCCCTAGCGTGGTGCGATCGCGCGTTACCACGATGGCATTTGACTTAACATGCCTACAGACTTTCCAGGCAAACAGAAGTTCCGCCATCTGAGACGCAGTCGGCTGTTTGGCAGTCACCACTTGCCACTGGGCTGGATCGGCAAGTTGATCATCGCTAGCCTGCACCAGGAAACCGCCTGCAATCGGCTTAATATCTTGCTGCGACCCGGATAGCAAATCCGGTAGAATCAGCACCCGCACCTTGGATTTGGCGCTGAGAATTTCGGCTGCTTCCGGCTCACACCCAGGAGCCACCACACATTCTAGAAAGGTCTTAGTTAAGGCAGTGGCAGTAGCCGCATCGATCGGTTGGTTCAGCGCCACAATGCCACCAAAGGCGGAGGTAGAATCGGCATTGAACGCTTTCTCGTAGGCTTCTAGCAGGGTATTGCCTAGAGCGGTTCCACAAGGGTTGGTGTGTTTGATAATGGTAGCCGCCGCTTGAGCATCAGGGAATTCGGCAATAATCCGCCGGGCTGCCTCCAAATCCACCAGATTGTTATAGCTGAGCTCCTTACCCTGGAGTTTTTGAGCGGCTGCCCAGCCAGTTGTCGTAGCCCCCGTCTGATACCAGGCCGCAGGCTGATGCGGATTTTCGCCATAGCGCAGGGGTTGGAGCTGGGTCCCCGTCAGACTAAAAGTTGCACCTAGCGCGGCTGGCTCCTGCGTGCTGCCGTCTGTACTCTTTTGTCCTTCTAAGTAACGGGCGATCGCTTGATCATAGGCACAAGTATGCTGAAATGCCTGTAGTGCGCAATTTTGCCGAAACGGTAGAGAGGCTTCACCCTGTTGCCGTAATTCGGTTAAATAGTCAGAGTATTGAGCCGGGTTGCAGAGAACGGTGAGATGGGCGAAGTTTTTGGCAGAAGCGCGCAGCATCGCCGGCCCACCAATATCAATTTGCTCGATCGCTTCGGCTAGAGAAACATGGGGCTTGGCGATTGTCTGCTCAAAGGGATAGAGATTGACCACGACTAGCGAAATGGGGCGGATTTGCTGAGCTGCCAAATCTGCCAAATCTGCGGGGAGGTCTGGCCGGGCCAAAATACCGCCATGAATTCGAGGATGCAGGGTTTTGACGCGCCCCCCCAGGATTTCGGGCGATCCCGTGTAGTCCGACACTTTAGTGACCGGAATTCCAGCCGCTTGCAGCGCCTTGGCCGTGCCGCCACTGCTAATCAACTCAAACTCAAACTCTTCTACAAGGCTGCGTGCTAGCTCAACAATGCCTGTTTTATCGGATGTGCTCAGTAATGCCAACCTTGTCATGATGTTACGACCCTTACTTGAATAGTTCACCTCCTGACAGAATCGATTTTTTCGGCGCAAAAATCAACTCTTCAACGATTAACTGCGATCGCCGTCCCGTGAATCCAATCCAGATTTACCATAGTGCCTTAAATTACACGAATTTTCAATCGAGTTCAGTTTTTTTACCGTTGCAGAATAGACCGAGAGGCTGAAAGATTCCGATATTTTAAGATGAAATCACCTTCAGCCCTGATTCAGTGCTGCCCCATTAAGCTGCGCCACCGGCAAATTGCCTATTTACCCGCATCAATTGGCAGGAGCGATCGCGTTAAGCCCAAATTGCCTCAGTAATTTCCGGATTTTTTTAGCCATGCCTGAATAGGGAGACAGAGAACGTCCTAGCTCTGAACTTGGCGCGTTGTTGCAATTTATGAAGACTGTCTCCCCATTGTTTGGCAATCGATCCGCTGCTCCCATCAAAATGCCGTTGCTCCTGCTATCTTTCTGCCAATGGAGAAAATGTCCTCAAGGGTTTACGTTGATAGAACTGCTGGTAGTCATCACGATCTTAGGGATCTTGTCAGCGATCGCGGTTCCTTC
>DATNOY010000451.1:0-4082 GCA_036703495.1 Coleofasciculaceae cyanobacterium | reverse complement strand
CTGCCTAGGGTTTAGGTCTCGCTCTTTGAGTCCATCAGGGAGTGTTATGGGATCACCCTGATAACCAATCGCCAGCGCCGTCCAAGCCTCAAAATCGTCCGGGATTTCAAAGAGGTCGCGTGCCCGATCGGGAAAGATGCCGATCATTTGATGCACACAAATTCCTCGTGCTGTTGCCTCTACCGTAAGATTGCTACTGGCAGCGCCGAGGTCGTGAACAGCAGCGCGGTTGTCTTTGCCATCGAGAGTGAACTTAAGATTGACAATGCCAAGAGCCAGCACGGGAGCATCCTTTGCCCAAACCTGATTGCCTTCAGCCAGACATGATAGAAGTTGTTGAAACTGGTCGGGGTTCTCTTGGGTAGCGATGACATAACTCCAGGGTTGCTCATTGTAGGAAGAGGCTGACCACCGCGCCGCTTCAAACAATGAACGGAGATCGGCTTCTGCCACTGGCCGCTTCTCAAACGCATAAGGACTCCAGCGTTCTGCGAGGAGGGCATGGATTGGGTAGTTGGTTGATACTCTCTTTTCAGACATAACTGTTCCTCTTGATTCTTCTGCCTAATGCGGTTCTGAAACATACAATCTTGGTACCTGAGCAAACTTAGTCCTCAGTTTCTAGAGAATCAGTTTTAGATTCAACTTCAATGAACCAAACCAGCTTTTACGAATTTGTCATGATGCGGCTTGAAGTCGCCTGTGTGCTTCACTCAACGCGTTGCTCTGCGCCCATGAAAGAGCGTACTCTGCAACCTCCTGCCAGCCTTCCTGAGCAACAATCAGGTGAGATCGATACGGAAATTCCTTGTAGTCAGTGATAGCGTTTGAACGAGCATATCTCTGGTAGTTAATCCTGTTCTGAACAGCGGGGACTAAATGATCCTTAGCACCCCCAATTAGAAGCAACGGTGAACGACGGTGGTTGCAATAATTCACTCTGGTCGCAGCCCAGGGGTTAAAATTCGCTAGCGCGACTTGGAAGATTGGGCGTCCCGATCCAGGGATAGTATAACGATCGTAGGCTGAGCGGGCTTCGGTTTCTGACATGGTGTTGGCAAACGCATAACCGAATTGCTTGAACGTTAGCGCTACGGTACGCTTATAATTCAAGGGGTTTGACAGCACTGGACTCACCGACTTGATTGCTGAAAATGGTAGCTTCCAGATACCCTTTGGAGTCGCAGAATCGATCGCCACTCCCGCTGCACCCAGACCTCGATCAAGCAGGATCTGCACGATCAGTCCGCCAAATGAGTGACCCACGAGGATCGGTGGCTCCTCTAATGCCCGGACAAACTTTTCATAGTGATCCACGACCTCGGTAATACCCAAGCCCGCCAGTGCTGAGGGATTGCGGCGGATGTCTTCAACTTCACCCTGTAGACGCGACCAAGCAGGAGTGAACACCCGATATCCTTGCGTCTCATAAAATTCGCGAAATAGTTCCCAACTGAGCGGTGTCATCCACAATCCGTGGATCAGAATAATTGTCTTCGTTGTTTGATCCATACCTTAAATTCCTCTTTCAACGTAAGTAAATTGAAATGTTTGGTTCTAAAGTGTTGTACTCGTAATTCGTTGAAAGGTTATGGGCAGTGAATTCATTAATAGACACTGCCGCCGCTATTCCATTGTGTAATTCACCTTCGCCATCTTCATGGATGGATTGGCGTTAACAAAGTCGCTTCTCTACAGAAGTGCTGTAAGAAGCCTCTCTGTTTCCCAGGCATCCCAATAGCGATCGCCATTGATAAATAAAGCTGGTACCCCACTCACACCGCTTTGCAGACCACCTTGCATATTTTGAGTCACCCTCTCAGCATGAACATGAGCTGCCATGTCCTTCAGGAATTGAGCAATGTCAAGCTGAATTACATTGGCATACTCTAGAAGATAGCCATCTTTAAGTGCGACTTGATTCGCAAATAAAGTATTGTGCATCTCCCAAAACTTATTTTGTGCGGCGGCAGCTTCTGCTGCTTCTGCTGCTTTTTGGGCTTGAGGATGAAGGTGAATTTGGGGAAAGTGGCGAAATACAAAGCACAATGGAAGCTGTTGCTGAATTGCTTGAATTATCCTGTGTACCTCATTGCAAGAAGGACTTTGATAATCACCGTATACAACAATAACGACTGCTGCATCTCTTATTCCTTGAATATGATCCTGTTCTGAAATCGGTGTGAGCAGTCGATTACCATCCCCTCTCTGGCTCATCGTTTTCTAGGCATATTGATCGTATCGTGACAATGAAAAGGTTTGAAAGCACTGTAAGCAGTGGAATCTTGTTTCTGTATGCTTACAATACGGGCATTGCTACCACCTTGTCGCATCCCCTACGAGAAGTCTTTCCACTAGCAGTAAAGGCAGCACTCACCCGACTTTCAGGACTAAAAATAACCTACCCCTAAGAGCAGGCAAATTCTTACAGCGTAATAATGCCACGCTTTAGAGCCACAATCATGGCTTGAGTGCGATCGCTCACTGCTAGTTTGTTTAGAATATTTTTTACATGGAATTTCACCGTTCCTTCCGCAATTGATAGCGCAGCACTAATCTCTAAATTACTCTTGCCTGTCGCCATCAGACCCAGCACTTCTAACTCACGATCGCTCAGTTCTGGACTTCCTATGCGCTCTGCCAGTTTTGCACCCACAGCGGGCGGGATGTACTGTTGACCGTTGTGAACAACTCGAATTGCGCTCAGTAGTTCGTCGGGTTCTGCATCTTTTAAGACGTAGCCCTTTGCACCTGCTCGCAGCCCTCGGTAAATATCTTCGTCCCCGTCGTAAGTTGTCAAGACAATGATTCGAGCATCGGCAAACTCAGCGCAAATGGTAGCGATCGCCTCAACGCCGCTGAGTTCAGGCATCCGTAAATCCATTAAGGTAACATCGGGTTGATGCTGGCAGAACAATTCTACGGCTTCGCGCCCATTGCAGGCTTGCCCAACCACCGTCATATCCGGTTTGTAGTCAAGTACGGCGGCTAGTCCCTCCCGCATGAATGGATGATCATCACTGATCAAAACGCGAATCGGAATCGGAACTGAGACGGGTGTAGAAGGTTGTTGGGGTAAGTGCGTCATGACGTTTGTACCCTTACGATGATTTCTGTTCCTTGTCCCAGGTGACTCTGAATCGACAGTTCTGCACCAATGCGTTCAGCGCGTTCTGTCATTCCAAGTAGTCCAAACCCCTGACCAACGGTTAGACTACCACTTTCAAACCCTTGTCCATTGTCTTTGATCTGCAAAACGCACTGTGATTCCTTATACCGTAGCTCAACGCTAACCTCACTCGCATTCGCATACTTAAAGGCATTTGTTAACGCTTCTTGCCCAATGCGAAGCAGATTCGCTTCGACCTCGATCGCTAAAGTTTGGGGTTCACCCATTATTTTGCAGACGACCTGAACTGACGTATGGGAAAAGATCTGAGCCGCAAATCGATTGAGAGCGTTATGCAAATCCCCTTCTTCTAAAATTTGCGGGCGGAGTGCTTCTACCGATCGACGCGCGTCAACCAGCCCAGAACGCGCCAACGTTCGTGCCGTTTTTAGGTGAGACTGAGCGGCATCTAAATCGAGCGTCAGGCGCTGAGCAGCAGCATCTAAGTGAACCATGATGCTGGTAAAAGCTTGGGCGAGTGTATCATGAATTTCCCGCGCCATCCGGTTGCGCTCTTCTAACAGTAGTGCTTGCTCAGCGCGTTCGCGTTCACGCAGGGTAGCTGTTCGCTGTTCGCTAATGTCTGTAATCAGTCCATAGTATCCTCGGACTTGACCCTTGGCATCGAAATCAGAAATGTATGTCGCACTGATATATTTGTTAGCAGACGGGTAGGAAAGTTCTGCTTCATAAGTTGTAATCTGTCCTGATAACGCTCGCTGAATATACGGCTCAACCCGTTGATATGCGGTTTCACTGAGAAAGTCGCAATTACGTCTGCCGATAATTTCATCCCGACTACAGTTGAACCAGATTTCGCAGGTCTGGTTAACAAACCGATAGTACTGATTGCGATCGGTATAAAAGATACAAACCGGGAGCGCGTCGGTAATCAGTCGTAACTGCTGTTCTC
>DATNOY010000450.1:0-2969 GCA_036703495.1 Coleofasciculaceae cyanobacterium | reverse complement strand
AACCCGCACTGCCTTTATTGAACCTTCAAAGGTTATCATGCCTCTGGATATGCCTCAGTGTTGTGTAATCTGTTTTTTCAGAGAAGTGATCGATAAAATTGTCATCGAACACAATGCAAAGGTATTGGTAACAGACTTGTGGGAGGATGGACCTCATCCGGTTTACGAAATTGAATACAACGACCAGAGGTTGGCATTCTTTCATCCAGGTATTGGTGCACCACTGGCTGCGGGTCTGCTCGAAAAGGTCATTGCTTATGGTGGTCGGAAATTTATGGTTTGTGGAGGATGTGGAGTTCTTGATAAAGATATGAGCGTTGGGAGCTTAATGGTTGTATCCAGCGCAATCCGCGACGAAGGCGTTTCATATCATTACCTGCCACCAAGCCGAGAAGTCTTTGCGAACCCAGCGGGGGTGAAGGCGCTTGAGGACACCTTGAATATAAAGAACATTACGCATCTTGTCGGTAAAACCTGGACGACCGATGCACCTTTCAGAGAGACGCCGGATAGAATAGCCAAAAGAAAAGAAGAAGGCTGTCTTGCTGTAGAAATGGAAAGCGCCGGCATGATGGCAGTTGCACAATTTCGTGGTGTAACTTTAGGACAGATATTATATGGCGGGGACGATCTGACCTGCGTGGAGTGGGATGAACGTTTATGGCAATCAAATACCACCATACGCGAGAAGCTTTTCTGGCTGTGCGCGGATGCAGTTTTACTTGCCTGATCAGTGAAAAGAAGAACAGGAATTATTTTGTAAAGGAGAGGGCATGCTTCAAGAGAAAATGATTGAGAATATCCGTGAGAAGTGTCACCAGGACATTCGCGTTGTGTCCGCGCTGATGTTCGGGTCGTTCGCAACCGGCGAGGGTGATCAATATTCGGATATAGAATTCGCGGTGTTCATCCGCGACGACTCGTTAAATGATTTCGATCAGCGTTCATGGCTCAATTCATTCAGCCCGGTTGCCGCTTACTTCCTGGACGATTTCGGCCACCACACAGCACTTTTCGAGAACGGCGTGCGTGGCGAGTTCCACTTTATGCGGGCTTCGGAGCAGTCGGTTGTTGCCGGCTGGCAGGGATACGGGTGGTTTCCTTCGCTTGAAGCGGCGGTGTTGCTGGATCGAGAAGGCGAATTGTCGCAGTATGCGCGGCTGCTTGTGGGAGGGCCTCCAAAACGTGAAGGGGCTGAACTGGTAGAGGGTCTGTCCCTTAACCTGATCAACCTGATGCTGTTCGGCGCAAATCTTCTCAATAGAGGCGAATACGCTCGTGCATGGGCTTTATTGGGCAAGGCGCACGAAAATCTGCTAAAGCTGGCTCGACTTCATGAAGGGGAGACTGACCATTGGCCGACTCCTTCGCGGGGTCTCGAGATCGACCTTTCTGGTAATGCATATCGTCGCTACCTGACTTGTACGGCCAGCGCTGAACGTGTTCCTTTGTGCAGAGCCTATTGTGAGTCATGGAGGTGGAGTAGAGAGCTGATAGAGGCGGTTGTCAGACCACATAACATCGAACTCCCACAATCAGTCATGGCACAGTTGGAAATACTGCTTGATAACGTGACTGCTGATCCAAACCCAAACCCGTAAGGCTTCATAGGCAACAGAAACAATAAATGTTCAACCAGGAAGATGCACCTGACCAAAAAGCCGTCAGGTGATCTCCCGGCCCGTTATGCTCTGTGAGCCTGGTTATTGGCGAAGCGAAAGTATGACGATTTCAGCAATAAACGCAAAAGGATAAAAAAATGACATGGAGAACGACCAGAACACTTTTACAGCCTCAAAAGCTGGAGTTCAATGAGTTTGAGATTCTTAATCCCGTAGTTGAGGGCGCCCGAATTGTCGGCATTGGCGAGGGTGCTCACTTTGTCGCGGAGTTCTCACTGGCTAGAGCTAGTCTTATTCGCTATTTTGTCGAGAGGCATGATTTTAATGCGATTGGTTTGGAATGTGGGGCGATTCAGGCATCCCGGCTATCTGAATGGCTCAACTCAACAGCCGGTGCTCATGAACTTGAGCGATTTTCGGATACCCTGACCTTTTCTTTGTATGGCTCAGTGCTGATTTGGGTTAAATCATATCTACGCGAATCAGGAAGAAAACTGCAGTTAGTCGGAATCGATTTACCCAACACCTTGAATCCAAGGGACGACCTAGCGCAATTGGCCGAAATTATCCAGGTCATCGACCACCTCATGAAACCCCACGTTGATGCGCTGACTCAGTTGTTGACGTCCATTGATGGCCAGTCGGCGGTTATTTCATCGGCAAAATGGGGGGAGTTGGAAACGGCTCAGCAGGAGAAAGCTATCTCAGGGGTAACCAGATTGAAGCTCCGTTTGGCGTCGCTTGCCCCTGTCCTGAAAAATCACGTCAACAGCGATTTTTTCCGAAAAGCCTCTGATCGAATAGAGTCGATAGAGTATACGTTGGAAACCTTGCGTGTAATGAAAGCTTTCTTCGATGGTACCTCTCTTGAGGGAGATACTTCCGTACGTGACTCGTATATGGCGGGCGTGGTGGATGGAATGGTTCGAGCGAATCCGGATGTAAGGATAATTCTGCTGGCGCACAACAATCATTTACAAAAAACTCCAGTTTCCTTTTCAGGCGAGCTTACGGCTGTTCCCATGGGACAGCATCTCGCAGAGAGGGAGGAGGGGGATTACCGTGCGATTGCATTCACCCATCTTGGACTCACCGTGCCGGAAATGCATTTCCCATCGCCCGACAGTCCTCTTGGATTCTCTGTTGTGACCACGCCTGCCGATGCAATCCGTGAGGATAGTGTGGAACAGTATGTCATCGATGCCTGTGGTAAGGAGGATTCATGCCTGACATTGACAGATGACCCCATGGAAGCAAAGCGAATGCGGTCCCAAAGCGCCTCTGTAGAAACGAATTTGAGCGAGGCATTTGATGCCATCGTCTGCGTTCCCAGCGCCGGCAAGGACA
>DATNOY010000449.1:0-5847 GCA_036703495.1 Coleofasciculaceae cyanobacterium | reverse complement strand
TCGGTTTGGGTGGCAATATATTTCCCGTCCGGGCTGAAGGTGGCTTGCAGCAGAGGGATGGGAAGTTTATTTTCCAAGTTGGGGCGCAGTTGTGCCTGCTTCAGCCCCGTTTGCACATCCCAGATGATGGCCGTGCCATCGGCACTGGCAGTAACCAGCGATTGTCCATCCGGGCTAAATTGGGCATCTAGCACTTTGGCTTGGTGTCCGGTCAACACAACCCGCTGCTGTCCAGTTTTCATGTCCCATAGTCTTGCGGTGCCATCGCTGCCTGCCGTCACAACTTGCTGCCCATCTGGGCTAAAGCTAGCACTATTGACGCCATTCTGATGTGGCAACACCTTCACCATTTGTCCAGAAGCAGATTGCCAGATCCGCACCGTTTTATCCCAGCTAGCCGTCACAATCTGCTGACCGTCTGGGCTAAATCGTGCCTGCTGCACGGTGGCTGTGTGTCCTCGAAACATATTCAGCAGTTGCCCGGTTTGCACGTTCCATAGGCGCACCGTCAAGTCATTGCCAATACCCAGCAGCAGCCGACCATCCGGACTAAAACTCATTTGGCTAATCAGCAGTGGCTCAGATGCCGTCGCCGCCATTGTTATAGCAGGGGCAGGTTTCACTTCAGCCCCACTGGCGGCTTGGCTCAAGGACGGTTCAGGACGCGATCGCTGATTACGAATCCGCTGCACCAGTTTAGTCGATTGATCAGGTTGAACTTGTCGAATTTCTATCCCACCTGCAGGATCGGACACGGCAATCAACTGTCCATCCGGGCTGAGCGCCATGCCAGTGATCTGGCTGCTAGTAACTGCCATACTGCCAGGCAGAACGGCAGTCAATGAAGCGCTAGCCGCAACAGGGCTTTGAGTGCCTGTCTGAATGGATGAGACACCTGCGATCGGAGTAGCTGGCTGCTGAGCATGCAGCCCCATCAGCGCCAGCAGACGTTGCCAGGCTCCTTGCGGTTCAATTGCCGAGGTGTAGACAGGAGCTGCTGCCATGGGCTTTGGCGTGGATGCTGAAGCGGCGTCCGTCAGAATTTGCCAGTTTTGTAATTTTCCTTCTGGCGTCACCGTGATTAGCCGATTGGCAGCGGGGCTAGCTGGGTTAGGTAAGAACATTGACCATTTCACCCCAGAGCTTGATAGAGCAATGGTAGGCAATTCTCCACCGGTTTCAGCAGACCACAGTTGCACGCTCCCCTGACTGTTGGCAGTGGCAATATAAGTTCCATCGGGGCTAAACTCAGCTGCTTCCATCAGACTACTCTGCATTTTGCCAACCTGCTGCCCCGTTTGAGCATCCCAGAGATAAGCTGCACCTTGGGTATTGGGTTGAGCCCCATTGGAACTCCCTGTTACTAGAAAGCGACCATTAGGACTGAAGCGCAGGAAGGTTTTGGCTGTAGTCCTTGCTTCTGAAGTAGGCGGCAGAGCAGCCATAAATTTTGTTTGGAATTGTCCTGACTGGAGATTCCATAGCCACACATCCTGAGAACTGCTGACTGCAATTTTGCTCTCGTCCGGGTTAAATTGCAGTTGGGTCAGGGGTTGGGCAGAAGTTGCGGTGCCGTTAGGAGAGAGGGTTTGGCGCAGTTGTCCGGCGGTATTCCACAGCCTAACTTTGCCATCAGTTGACGCTGTAGCAATGCTGCGCCCACTGGGGCTAAAGCTCGCACAGGTAATCGAACCTGGATGCGAAAGCGTCGCTAGCGCTTGCAATTTCAATTGCTGCGTAGGATCAGCCGTGAGCCGCCAAAGCTGGGCTTTGTTAGCAGCTGCCGCCAGGAGAAGCTGTCCATTGGCGCTAAATTGTAGCTGAGTGATGTCATCTGGCTGGGAGAGGCGGGTCTGGAGTTGCCCGGTATCAGCACGCCAAATGGAAAGGGTGCGATCGCTCTGGGCCGTAGCAATCCAATTGCCATCGGGGCTAAACATCACCTGTTTGACGGCAGCTAATTCAGTCAGCTGTAGCCTAACCGCTCCAGCCGCTACTGACCAAATTTTGACTACAGAGGAGTCTTGAGCGATGGCGGCCACTTGTTGTCCATCTGGACTAAAGGCAATCGCCGCAATTGAGGCTTTATTACTGCCTGACTCTGACCAAGATAAAATTCGGGTTGGCTCCAGGTGCATGTTCAAGATGGTTTGGGAATTGAGCGCCCAGAGACGAATGGTGCCATCCTCTCCGGCAGTGGCCAAACGATGCTGATCGGGGCTAAAGGACAGCTGATGCACAGCTCCCTCATGTCCGCGTAGCTCCATCTGTAAGCGCAAATTTTGTAGGGTAGATCGCAGGTTAGCTTGTGCCTCATAGCTCGGATGCGCTGGCTGAGACGCCAGCTGACTCACGAGTAGGGCTGCCATCGGGTCACGGCTAGCGTCTCGTGGGATAGTTTGGGCGATCGCTGCTTGTTCTGGAGCGCTAGTCATCTGTGGCTGATAGTCTATTTCAGCTGGCGAATGAGCTGCACCTCGATACTGACTGAGCACAGCCGCCAACGTCATCAACAGCACCGCGGGCACTGCAATCTGTAATTGCCGCGATTCTCGCCGAGCCCGGCGGATTGCTTCATGGCTAATGGCAACATAGCGTTGGGACAGAGCCGACAGTTCATGAGGATAAATCTGCCGAAAATCTTCGGCATCCCGCAGCCGTAATCCTTGCAGCAAATATTCACCTGCCAACGGCTGTCCAGCACTGTCCCATTCTTGTGTTGCTTGTTCAATCCGTCGGAGCCGTCGCAGCATGTCCCGGCTTTCCTCTAACCAGTTTCGCAGCAGTGACCAGTTGCGGATCAGGGTTTCGTGTGCTACATCGACTATCTCACGGGTGCAGGAGTTCACTAGACTTGATTTCAGATTTGTCCCTGCCTGATCTTGGGTGTCTAGGAAGGGCTGCTCCCCGTCATGGCTGGTGATGACCAGTTTTGCTGCCACCAATTTTTCTACGACTTGCTCCACCAGCTCTACTGGAAACGCTAAGCTAACCAGTTCAGATTTCATCGCTCGGCGGCGCGTATCTTCTGTGCCTTCACCCAGTTGGGTGAGCGCCAAAAAGATCCGCTTTGCGACGCTCTGTTCCTCGCTGCTGAGACTGTTAAACACACCTGTTGCTTGCTTTTGTAAGGTTCCGCTGACACCGCCCAACCCTTGATATGCCTCCAGCGTCAGCCGCGCCACACCGCCTTCAGAACCGATGCGCCGCTGCTTCCAAAGTTCCAGAAGGGTGTATTGCAAAAGCGGTAGTTCACCCGGGGCACCAATTACATCCAGCAGCATGTTGTAGACTAAGCTGGGTTCGCAGACTAACCCCACCTTTTGGGCAGGTTTGAGAATCGTGGCTTTGATTTGCTCATATTTGAGCGGTTTTACCTTGATGGAATGCTGCTCAATTTGCTGAGCCAGCCCTTTGTAGAGGGCACATTTTGGCTGAAAATCAGAGCGCAGCACAATCAAGATACTGAGATTACCTGCCATCTCTAACGCTTCCACCAAACAGTTGAAAAATTGCTGGCGTTCTCGCTCGGCATGAGAACCTCTAGATAAAGTAAAAACTTCTTCAAACTGATCAATAACCAGCAACATGCGAGGGCGCTCAACCGCGCCCAGAGAATGGTCAGTTGGGAGGCAGGCTTGTACTAGTTGCGCCAGTCGCCCTCCATCTTGTAAAAAAGTTTCAGCCCGTCGAAGCTGTTCAGCCCGCTCTAGAGTGCTGAGGTTAGGGTCAATGAATGCCCGCCCGAGGCTCTTGAGCGGATGTTCACCAGGAGTTAAGAGCTTAATCTGCCACTGCTGGGAAGCGCGTTGCTTCAAGTAGGGCACCAGCCCCGCTCGAATCAGGGAAGATTTGCCGATACCAGAATCTCCGACTACTGCCACAAAACGATCGCCCTTCAGCTTGGTTACCAGTTCAGTCGTTAGGTCTTCCCGCCCAAAGAAGTAATCGCTGTGAGTTTCATCAAAGTATTCCAAGCCGCGATAAGGACAGAGGTCGGTTGAGGGCTGAACTTTGACCGCCATTGGCTGTCCATGAGCACAACGAGTTAGCGTAATTTCGCTACCCGAGCTTTCAAATAAAGGCTGCTGGATTTCGCCCTTCAGCGTGTGGTTCACCCAGTCCGTCAGCGAATGGTTGGTGACAATGCCTGATAGTACCCGATGGGGATCTAAGCCGGTCAGAATCGCTTGTGTGAAAATGCTGTAGGGACTTTCTAGGGACTCATAGGCTGTCTCATATTCTCTGGAAGCGGCCATAAACAGGCGATCGGTTCCAGGGCGCGCCCCCGGATCAGCTTCTAGAAAGTTGAGAAACTCGCCGCTATGGCAGCAGTCTAAAATGATGATCCGCTGCTTGACAGGGCTTTCTTGCAGCAGACGACGCAGCCAGAAGAGCGATAAGCCAAAGATGCCCTTGTCAGGATTAGAGTCGCTGAGGGCTAGATAGCCTTCCTGAATCCCTGCTTCCCGTTGGATACCATGTCCAGAGAAATAAAATAGCGCTGTTTGAGCAACGTTGTTTCCTTTAGGACGGAACAGGTTGATCAGCGCCGTTTCCAATTGCCGCAAGGTAATAGTAGTTTTTTGCCCCACTTGAGGCTTGCCAGCTTCGAGCACTTCCGGTAGTCGATGGACACGGAACTCACCGTAGGTATGAAGTTGTTGAGCAATCGCCTCTGCATCTCGTGCCGGCGCTTGCAAACCAGGCAAGAACTTGTAAGCGTTGATTCCGACTACCAAAGCATCCCGCGACATCCTGACACCTCGTACAAAACCATGCGATATATAAGTTTTTCTTTAAGGATGTTTGAAAAGTAGAATTGCCCGACTGTTGATTCCCCTCAAGATTGGCGTTCCTGTAAGTTAGCCTCTCAACACAGCACCTTAGCTGTTCTCAATAAAAAGGCTCGATGATGGGTTTCACAGAGGGTTTCACACAGAATGACAATTGCCACTTCTCACCTATCCTTTCAATTTGTGAAATTAAGCAACAGACTAGATTTACTTTTCTGAAAAAAGTGAGATTCAACAAGAAGTTGCGAATAAGTTAGGTATTCGGTTTTCAGGTTGAATATAAGTTTTGAAAAATGCAGATATAGAATTGAAATCGGCATACTTGATTATCAAAAATTCAGCTATAAAATAGTAGACTTTCCTAAGCAAAAAACAGAGCAGTGAATAGGTTTTAATAAGGTGATTTAAAAATTTAGATCAGCTAATTAGTGAATTTATAAAATAGAGGCTGGTCTTTACAAGAAGCACTGCGATCGCCTGCTTGACGCTTGGTTTTGCCTTGATAGGCATTGAAGTAAAAGATAGACATCCTAGAAGTTCTTGAAGATAATTACTCTGAAAAACTCCATCCTCCTCAAGCTGAAGCTATCCAAATTCTGCAAAGGCATACAAGGGGGTGATAGCCCTCATTTACCTCAATTTTTCTCGGCTCTTAAGCGACTTTTTGGGTCATGATAATGAAGTGCTTCAATCAGCCAGATTTTATCCGTTAAACTACGGAAACTTCTGCGGACAATGGCTATGGCAAGTAAATCTCCCTGTAGATTGAATAGACAACCAGCATTATTTTTAGATTTCTGTTAAAGATTTATAGAATTTCCAGGTTCCTAATGATGGATTGGCGATCGACTTTAAATCTGAAGTGAATCTTTTTGAAGATCTGGTAAAGCGATTCAAGAAACATTGAAGCTACTGACTCCAGTATCTCTATAGAATCCATTCCTTAGAACTTGCAAAATTGTCGAATGGCTAGTTTTTTTGAAGGCTGCTGATCTGCTAATCCGAATTTGCGTATGATTTCTGGTTGCTAGTCCGTAAATCCTAGAGGCAA
>DATNOY010000448.1:0-3459 GCA_036703495.1 Coleofasciculaceae cyanobacterium | reverse complement strand
ATTGCAGCATGTGCCAATGTTGAGTAGCATTGTCCAGACTTTGCGAGAAAAGCGGAGCCAAGCCATGCGGGCAGATTTCTTCCTGGATTTGCTGGATGAATACTATCCCCATGAGGAAGCCGAGCGCCAGTTTGCGACGGTAATTGATTGGGGGCGCTATGCTGAACTGTTTGAATATGATGCTAGCGAAGAGCGGCTGTATCTGCCGGAACCGGTTGCAGCCGTGAGCGCTGAGGAACAGCCCTGATCGGCTTGTCTCTCCTCCAAGCGAAGTAAACCTGGTTATTGAACAGCGTCTTGCTCTAGAAAACGTTGGACGTACTGGCTGAATACAGAGGTCTTTTCAAAGTGAATGTTGTGCCCACACTGCTCCACAATTCTCAGGGTCATGCACCTGGATAACCTAGCCATTTCGGCATTAGTCTGGACGAATTTTTCATCTAACTCACCAACGAGCAGGAGGGTACAAACAGTAGTGTGCTGACAAGCTTCCCAGAGAGAAGCCTGATAGCCCGTACCCAAATGACGCAGCGACTTAGCCAATTGCCAGGGATCGTTGTCTAATCGCTGTTTTAGAATTTGCTCAAAGTTGGGATGCGATCGCAGTGAGGCAAACAGCGGTTGGGTATACCATTGCGCTAGAAATGATGAAAAATCTTCTGTTTCTAGCTGGTGCGCTAACTTTAGATCACGCTGCATCCTTTTGCTTTGTTCTGCCTGGGTTTTAAGCCCTGGCGAAGCTGATTCTAGAACAACTTTAAGAAAATAGGTGGGAAAGTGCAGCGTTAGATATAAGGACACTCGCCCTCCCATAGAATAGCCGACTAGAAAGCAGGGTTGGATATTCAGTACCTCTATAAATTGAATCAATCCCTGAGCTGTATGGGGCATGCTGTAGCCTCGATCGGCGTCTAACGTTTGAGTTTTGCCATGTCCTGGCAAATCAACTGCCAAGCAATAAAACTGATCAGCCAGTAGAGACATTACCTGATCGAATTCATAGCAATTTCCTAAAAAACCATGCAAGAAGAGAATTGCTGGATGATCCGATCGCCCTTTTGCGTCATAGCGAAAGCGATAGTGATCAACTTCTATAAATTGGTCCACCTGGAATTTTCTCTGGGTTAATGGCGATTGGTTAGGACTGGGATTGCTAGATATTGCTAAAGATAGCTGTAGCCACAGGTGTTCGAACATCTTTACAGACGCACTTCGGGTCTCCATAAAAACGCCCTTAGCATAATGGCCACGGCTATATCTCAACAGAAATCTAGGCGTGTCTCTAGGAGAATACAGCAGTCCTGAAGCGATCGTCAAAATACCACAGAGGGTTTAGGAATAAAATCCCCAAACCCCCTCTCACAAATTACTCTACAAATTATTTGCTACAGCAGTCTTGTAACTCCCGCAGCACCTAAGTTCAACTATTTTGAACTTTAGTTCGGTTCACTGTTTCCGCATAGATGTCGAGAATGGTATCTACCTTCTTCTCCCAATCAAAACAGTTGAGAACCCGTTGTCGTCCGACCTGTCCCATCTGTGTTCGCAGCTTTGGAGATTGAGCCAGTTTTACCATGGCAGCAGCTAGTTCATTGACAAAAAACTCTGGAGAGATCGGTGGAATTAACACACCGCACTGTTCATTAATGTAATCGGTAGGCCCTCCCCACTGAGTGGCAATGACAGGCAAACCCATGGACATCGCTTCTAGCACCACTGCCCCTCCAGATTCAAACAAACTGGGAAGCACCAAAACATCAGCCCGCTGCAGATGCTGCATGCATTCAACAGGAGACAACCACCCCGAAAATTTTACAGAGTCTGGTTTCAGGTGAAGCGGAATTGCTTCATGAGACAGAGATGGGGTCATCTCACCCTGGGCCAATTGCTCCAGCGTCGCCCGAATAGAACCTTCTCCAATAATTTCCAGCTCAGCAGGTACCTGCTCCAGCACCTTTTTGAACGCCATGAGCAGCAAATCTACCCCTTTCCAATCTACCAACCGTCCTACGAAGACAAATCGCGTCAATGACGGATGGTTAGAGTCTGTAGGTAAGGTATTGGGTTTTTCTTGCCGATCGTCAGCGTTGTGATGCCAGATAGAGAGGTCTACTCCATTCTCCACTAGCTCAATGACTTTGCCTTGTGTGCCTGGAGGCAATGCCTCTCGAGTTCGTTGATTAGCAACAAGCAAGGTTGCTGCCAGTTTTTTACCGGGAATTAAAGAGTTGAGTAACCCTGAGGAGAGGCGACCTAAATGAACGCTTAATCTCACAAAACGGTTTTCCATATGCTGAAAGCCGGGTGGATAGCTCATTCCACCATTCATTGGCCCCATGATTACAGGAGCACCCATGCCGAAGATCAAAGAGGGTGTTTTGGGAGAAACGTAGATGGGTTGATGGATCACATCGATGCGCTGCTCCTTTACTAACTTTTTCACCAGCCGACGCTGATGCCATTGAGTCAGCATTCCCATAGCGAATCCCAATGTAATCTCAAAGATTTTTCTGGGAAGGTATTGATGCGTCGAGTAAAGAATTTTATGCCAGACGCTATCTGAAACAAAGTAGATGCGATCGCTCTCCTCAGGGAAATAAGCCATCAACTCTTGACGGGTTCGTTCATGAACAACCAACCAAGTTTCAATACCACGTTGCCGCAGCACTCGAAAATAATGCAACGGCAGGCTGGCTTCACCACCAAATCTCATAGAAGCATGTTCTGCCACAATCAAAATTCGCAGCTTTTGGGGATCAAGATCAGCAGCGATGGCGTCAACCGTTTCATGCAATCCAGAAATCCCATGACGATGATTCAGTAATTCCTTATCCTCAAAAGTCTGTATCATTTGGTGTTACCTGCAGAAGAGAGCATACTGTGCTTAGGAAAATGTATTTTCCAACTTCGAGATTTTAGGAAAGCTCTGTGAAAGGCACTCCTAGCGTAAAGACTGAGTCGAGGGTTGAACAGTTTCAGGGGGATGCGAAAACGGAATGGGCGTCTCCTGCTGATTGAGCAAGGGCTGTAAAAATTGCAAGATTGGCTGCCGCCATAAAATGACACCCATGGCAGGAGCTAGAGTGATTAAAGTTCCTATAAAGCTTAAAGGGGTGTCTCCACTACCTGCTCCAATCACGGTTCCAGCCGTGAGGCAGAAGACTAAGCTGGTTAAAGAGAAGAGCGGGGCAGCACGACCAAGCACTGCAAACGGCAACAGCACTGAAGGATACCAAGACATCATCCAGGGGGTAGCACCTAGCAACAACACCAGCGTCACCCAACCTAAATCATTAACTAGCTTGGCTTCTGAATATGCTGGCTTCAGATAGGGCTGAAGCAGTTTCCACGCATAAAAAATGGCGAACCCTAAAAATGTGATGCGGGATAGTTGCTGAATAATGAATTGGTGTTCCCACAATTCAGAACCCGTAAAAAATGCCAGAGTTAAATTGACCA
>DATNOY010000447.1:0-4678 GCA_036703495.1 Coleofasciculaceae cyanobacterium | reverse complement strand
TCGAAAATTGCTAATTTCTAGTTCTAAGTCTCAAGCTAGCCATAAAGCCAGCCAGTCTCAAGCCAGCCAGCCTAGAGCCGGACAGTCTAAAGCTAGCCAGGCTAAATTTCGTCAGCCAGTGATCTGGCAAGGCATCACTGCAATTGTGCTGGCTGTCGGTCTCCTCTCTTGCGGAGTGGTGGTACAGTCAGATACCTGGTGGAACAAGCTGATCAGTAACAATAACCCTCGGATCGCTCAGATCATCAATCAAAGCGATCGCCCTTTAGTGATCAGCGATACGGGACTGGGTGATCTGCTCTCCTTGAGCCATTATCTAGATCCCAAGGTGCGTCTGCTGGTTCGTCCCTACTGCTACACCCAGTGTCAAGTGGATCCTGCCTATCGCGATCTGGAGCTGTTTCCCTATTTACCCCCCATTCCTTCAGGCTATAGTGACGTATTTTTGTTTTATGCCCGTCCTCAACCTGCCTGGAAGCAGCGCTTAGCGGCAGCCCAATACCATCCGTTAGAGGTTTTGGCTAACAAGGATGAGGAATGGCTTTGGAAAATCAAGTAGAGCAAAGCGTAGGGGCAAGGATTGTCGGTTGAGCCACAAGACTATCATGCCTTAGCTATGACGCCTTGACTGTAACGCCTTGACTGTGACGCCTTAACTATGACGCCTTGCGCTTGACTCAAACCAATATTCTGTACGCAATTAAAAACAGATGTAAATTAAAAACGGCTATATTTGCTAAATGCTTCACCCCCTCCAGGGAACTCACCCCAGTTCAATGGTTTGTCCAGTCTCGGCAGAGCGGCGAGCAGCATCGGCCACTCTTAGGGATTGCAAACTGCGCTCAGGGGTGATGTAGAGGGGAGCACCTGTGGTCAGGTAATCGAGCACCATATCTGTATCCTTGGCAAACAGCCCTCGACGGCTCCCCAGGTTCAGCTCAAGGGTTTCCTGGGCAGTAACGAGTTTGCCTTGTTCGCCATCTACCAAGAGGGCACCCCGTTCGCCATGGATGTGCAGGGTGCGATCGCCCTGCCACAGCGCCTCTCCTTTGCCATAAATGACTTCTGCAACCAGACCGCTAACAAACCGCAGTTGAGCGGTACAAATGCAGGTGGTGTAAAAGTCAGAAGGAGCATTCTCCCAGAAGCGCGCTTGACAGCTGACGCTGCTGACTTGCCCAAATAAATCGGTAAGACGATGCAGGCGAGACAGTGCCCCAATCAGGGGAAATCCAAACAGCTGCCGATGATAAGTCCATTTTTGAGGAGCGGGGTGCTGGGGGTTTAGGCTGGTATAGCGGACGTAGAAGGGAGTACCGATCGCTGCCATTTGCTCTTTAATGGCCAGATGAATACCGCTTAGTAACTCAATATGCTCTACATGCAGCAACTTTCCTTGGCGAGCGGCAAGCTGAATTAATGTTTCTGCTTCTGAGACTTCCAGCGACAGCGGATATTCCACCACCACATGCTTGCCTGTTTGCAAGGCGGCATGGGCGATCGCGCCATGATCTCGGTTGACATTGCAAATCACAATTAAATCTAGATCGGCACGGGCGACTAGATCTTCCCAAGCGGCGACGGCTTCAGCTTGGTAGGTTTGGCTAAAGGCTTGGGTTGTCTCAGGGGTGTGTCCAGCAACGGCAACCAGGTGCGATCGCGCATCGGCTTGCAAGGCTTCTGCTCTGACTTTGGCGGCATAGCCGGTGCCAACCAGACCTACTCTTACAGGAATCATAAGATGCTTAGAAAAAAGTTGAACCAGAAGAAAGTTAAACCATGAGCCATTATCCCTGCTGCTGACCGATTTAACGCTCTCTTCCCGAAGAGATGTTTTCATGCTGGGGCTCATCTGTGTTCTGCCGACAGCGATAGACTAGAAATGTTAAGTAATGTAAATAGCAGCAATGGACACCATGAAGCTTGGGGCAAATGAAACGGCGATCGCTCCCTTGGGTATTGGCACTTGGGCCTGGGGCGACAAGTTGTTTTGGAGCTATGGCAAAGACTATGATGCCGCAGATCTTCAGGATGCTTTCAAAACTTCCGTGGAAGCGGGAGTCTGCTTGTTTGACACAGCAGAAATCTATGGTTTAGGAGAGTCTGAACGATTGCTGGGACAGTTCATGCAGCAAACTCAGCAACCTGTGCAAATCGCCACTAAGTATTTCCCGTTACCGTGGCGCTTGGGTGCCTCAGCTGTGGCGGATGCGCTAACCGCTAGCCTGAAGCGACTACAGGTACCAACCGTAGCGCTTTATCAAGTTCATATGCCCTTCGACTTTTTCATGGGGCAAAAAACGTTAATGAATGCGCTGGCTGATGAGGTGCAGCAGGGCAGAATTCGGGCGATCGGCGTGAGCAACTACTCTGCCGAACAAATGCGGCAAGCACACCGCTACTTGGCAGAGCGGGGGGTGCCCTTGGCGGTTAACCAGATGCAGTACTCTTTACTGGCGCGGCAAATTGAGCAGAATGGTGTGCTGGATACCGCTCGTGAATTAGGAGTGACGATCCTAGCCTATAGCCCGCTGGCGCAAGGGTTGCTCACCGGCAAGTATACGCTGGAGACCTATACCCCGCCGACCGGCGCTCGCCAGTTTGATCCCCGCTTTAGCCGCAGTGGGCTAGAAAAGTTGACTCCGGTGATCCAAACGCTACAGCAGGTGGGTGAAAAGTACGATCGCACCCCCGCTCAAGTCGCGCTAAACTGGTTGATTGCTCAAGGGAATGTCATCCCCATTCCAGGTGCCAAGACGGCGGCTCAGGTGCGGCAAAATGCAGGAGCCTTGGGATGGCAGATGACCGACGCTGAGCGATCCCAGATTGATGCCGCTACTCGCGCGTGGCGGTGAGGTAGTCTACCAGACCAGCGAATGAACTGCGCCTTTTGGCTACAGTCTGAAATAATTTTTCCGCCTCCCCTGCCAGATGCTTGGGGAATTGATTATATTGAGAAGACTTGACCTTAGCGGTTGTTTGATCCAGTTCCAGGAGGCTATTTTGTCCTTTTCTACCGATGACTTTGCCAAAGCCCTTGAGCAACATGACTATCAGTTTCAAAAAGGTCAGGTAGTCCGGGGCAAAGTAGCAAGCTATGACTCTGACGGTGCCTATATTGATATTGGGGGCAAGGCGGCGGCTTTTCTGCCGTTAGAAGAGGCTTCCCTGAAGCGCGTGACCAATTTGGAGGAACTGCTGCCCCCTGATCAAGAACGAGAATTTTTGATTATCCGGGAGCAGGATGCGGATGGCCAGGTAACGCTTTCAGTACGGCAGCTAGAAATCCGTCAAGTCTGGGAACGTTTGGCTGAATGGCAAGAGAATAGCCAGACGATTCAGGCCCGAGTGAGTGGGGTGAATAAAGGCGGCGTTACTGTTGATGTTCAGGGCGTGCGAGGGTTTATTCCGCGATCGCACCTGGTAGAGCGAGATAATCTGGAATCTCTGATCGGCAAAGCCTTTACCGTTAGTTTAATCGAGGTCGATCCCAGCCGCAGGCGACTGGTGCTTTCCCAACGGTTGGCTTCTCAAGCGGCTAGCCTTGGACAGCTAGAAATTGGACAGCTAATTGAAGGCAAGATCGTCAGCATTAAGCCGTTTGGAGTATTTGTAGATTTTGACGGTACGACTGGCTTACTGCACATTAACCAAATTAGCAAAAACTATGTGGCTTCTCTCAGTGCTGTCTTCGAAAACGGACAAGCCATCAAGGCTCTGATTATTGACCTGGATGAAGCCAAGCGGCGGGTTTCTCTCTCCACGAAGGTGCTGGAGAGCTACCCTGGCGAGATGCTAGAAAAAATGCCAGATGTGATGGCCGAGGCAGAAGTTCGGGCTGAAAAAGCCAGAAAAAATTTGGATCAACGCGGCGCTGAGTAAAGCCTCTCGCTGAGCCAGATCCCTTTAGCCTTGTCCCTTAAGTTCTTCTTGCAGCACTTCATTGTAGATCTCGGGCAGAGAGCTACTCATAGCGTTGTCTTCAATGCCATACCCCAAGCTTGTCCAGGTTGGCGAGAGCAGGCGCAATACTTCCTGGAGTTTACCCTCTCGCAACTCTTGTGAGAGGTCAGTTCCACCCCAAGCACTGCTATCGCTGAGCCAGCGATAGACAACTTCATCTTGAAACTCAGGCTCAAAGCTGTAGGTGTCCCAAAACAGCAGCGAGTTTTTCTGAGGATGATATTCTTCTGCTTTACTCAGCCAGGTGCTAGTTAGCATCTGGTAACGTCCTGCTGCGGTAGTGCAGTCACCAACGTTGGGGCCTGCTACGATCGGCACACAAATATCGGGATGATGGCTGAGATTCTGGATGTGTTCACCTCCGTATAGCAAAGAATAAGGGCGTGAACTATTCGACTCACTAGCAGAAATGGTTCGCATGAGGGCCCGCAAATATGGATCACCGCCCTGCATGACGAGTGGAGCAGGGGTAGATTGCCATTCTGGATCAAAAGGCGATCGCCCCAATCCATGCAGCCCTTTGAGCTGAAATGCCATCACCATGATGGCAAGACCGCAAATCAACGACCACCAGGGACTGGATGTCTCGCTGGGCGATTTTGAGCTGTTAATAGAGGTCGATGAATCATTGCTTTCAGAAGACACAGCGTACTCAATCCGACGAAATTTTAGCTGGCTGTAGCTAAACTCCAATCTAATCCATTTGCTAAATTTC
>DATNOY010000446.1:0-5976 GCA_036703495.1 Coleofasciculaceae cyanobacterium | reverse complement strand
CCTCGGCAGAAGCAAACCCAAGTCTGCCAACTATCCCTCAGGTAGATCATCAGCCAGATCACCAGGCAGATCAACCGTTAAATCTCGATGGGCTGGATTTAGCAGCACTTGAAGTAGACGGGCTAGATAGCATTTTTGCGGCTGAAGCTGCTGTTGATTCAGAACCTTCCCCATTTGACTTTAGCTTTGATGATAGTGGATTTGATGAGGTGTTTGAGCCCAGCCAACCTGAAACGACCGAATCAGCCAGCCTCAATTTTTTGGGCAGAACTGAGCTGCCAGAGCCTGTTTCATTGGATGAAACTCTCAACGAAGCCTCTAATGTTTCGACGCCGATTTTTTCGGAACTGGATTGGGTCGAAGAATCCACCTCGGCATCCATCCCTCATCCGCCTGCGTTGGATTTCTCTGGACTGGAAGATAGTTTTTTGTCGGCAGCCTCCGAGTCCGTTGATCTCGATGCGCTAGATTTTGGAACGTTAGATCCAGATGTCACAGAGGTTGACGATGCTAATTTTCCAACTTTAGCTGCTGAGCCTTCAAGTAGTTTCGACATGGACGATGGGCCGGAAGCTGCAGGAGCGATCGCATGGGATGCGGATTCAGCCGATCTGCTGGATGCAACCAGCAATGAACCAGCCTCTGATGATTTTGCGGATCTAGAAGCGATGCTGGACGATGCTGCCGCTCCAGACGCCCTACTAGACGATACTGCTTCGGCAGAGCCAGACGATTTTGCCGATCTAGAAGCCATGTTGGGTGATAGTGAGACAGACAGAGGAGCTGCGTCCATCGTCAGTCCGACAACTACAAAGGATGATTTTGCCGATTTAGAAGCTCTGCTGAGTGATGGTGCTTTAGGATTTGCCGAGATTCCGTCTGAGGGGTCGTCTCAGCGTGTTCAGAATTCTCCGGCTGCTGAAGTTGAGGATGAATTTGGTGACCTGGAAGACTTGCTGGAAGATGTGAAGCAGAAATTGGGGGGAGCGGCCGGAGGAGCTCGCCAAAGTGCAGCCAACCGCCGCAACAGTCCCCGTCGGAATGTTTTGAACGACCAAACAATGCGAGTTTCGGTGAAACACCTGGATAACCTGAACAACCTGGTGGGGGAAATGGTAGTTAACCGGAATAGCCTGGAGCAAGCTCAAGAGCGCCTCCGCCAGTTCCTGGATAACCTCCTCTACCAGGTGCAACAGTTGAGTGATGTAGGGCAGCGGATGCGGGATCTGTATGAGCGATCGCTTCTGGAAAGCTCGCTGCTTTCTAACCGCCGTAGCTATCATCTTTCTCCTCAAAGCGGTGGATTTTCAACAGTTCAACCCAATCATGCTACCGGCGCTAGCTTTGATGCCCTAGAAATGGATCGGTTCACGGGCTTCCATACGCTTTCGCAAGAGATGATTGAGTTGATTGTCCGAGTGCGGGAGTCAGCTTCTGACATCGATTTTGTGGTGGAAGAAAGTGATCAGGTAACGCGCAACTTCCGCCAAATCACGACCCAACTTCAGGAAGGCTTAACTCGCTCCCGGATGGTGCCTTTTGCTCAGACGGCCGATCGCCTGCCTAGAGGCGTGCGCGACAACTCCCTGAAATATGGTAAGCAATCGGAACTTCTGATTGAGGGACGCGATACGCTGATTGACAAAATGATTGTGGAACAGCTCTACGATCCCATGACCCACTTAGTGAATAATGCTGTGGCCCATGGCATTGAAACTCCTGCTGAACGAGTGGCTGCTGGCAAACCTCCCACGGGCAAAATTACGATTAGAGCCTTCCACCAAGGAAATCAGACCATTATTTCTGTGAGTGATGATGGGGCTGGCATTAATCCGGAACGGGTGAAGGCGAAAGCAGTGGCTCGCGGACTTGTCACTCCCGCAGAAGCGAAGGAAATGACGCGTCTTGATGTCTATGATTTGCTGTTTCATCATGGCTTTAGCACGGCTGATCAAGTAGATGACTTGAGGGGTCGAGGAGTCGGGCTAGATGTGGTACGTAGCAATCTCAATGAGATTCGCGGGGTGATTAGCATTGACTCTACGATTGGTAAAGGCACGACTTTTACGATTCGCCTGCCGCTAACGCTAAGTATCTCGAAAGCGCTGTGCTGCATTAGCAATCGTGCCCGCATTGCCTTCCCAATGGATGGGGTAGAAGATATGCTGGATGTGCCCAAAGAGCGGGTGCAAACCGATAACGAAGGGCGTACCTGTATTTATTGGCGCGATGCGCTACTCCCGTTCCAGACCCTTTCGACTTTGCTGGGATATAACCGCATGCTGGGTCGGGGCAGCGTTTACGGCGGTAATCAAGAAGAGGATATTATTTCCATCGTGGTGCTCCGCAGTGCTGGTAATTTCCTGGCCCTCCAAGTGGATCAGGTGCTCGGTGAACAGGAAATTGTAATTAAGCAGTTGGAAGGGCCAGTCCCTAAACCGGTTGGTGTAGCGGGTGCGACGGTTCTAGGGGATGGACGGATCATGCCGATCGCCGATGTTTTGGAACTGATTGACCTGTCTCAAGGGCGGATTCGCCGAGAAGCCGGTAGCTCGCTCTGGGATAAAGGGGATGAGTTGCTGCCCCCTGATCCAGCAGATCTGAAGACCGAGCCGACGGTGCTGATTGTGGATGACTCCATCACAGTCCGCGAACTGCTGTCGATGACCTTTAACAAAGTAGGCTATCGGGTGGAGCAAGCCCGTGACGGTCAGGAAGCCTGGGAAAAATTGCGGGCGGGTCTACCCTGTGACTTGGTGTTCTGCGATATTGAAATGCCGCGCATGGATGGTCTAGAACTGCTGTCTCGTATTCAAAAAGATCCCAACTTAGCTCATTTGCCGATCGCTATGTTGACTTCTAGAGGAGCCGATCGCCATCGCCAGATGGCAGTTCAATTGGGTGCGAAGGGTTACTTCACGAAGCCTTACTTAGAGGAAGGGCTGTTGGATGCCGCTCAGCGAATGCTGAGAGGTGAGGTTTTAGTCATGAGCAATCAATAGCCGCGGCATAGAAACCGTCCGTTGTCTCGTACAGGATGGTGCAATGGAGCGACTGGAGGGTGGGTATCTGGCCCTCGTCAGCGAGACGCTCACACTCCAAACGGTTGTTGGATTTAGAGCAGTGTGTCCTTGGCTAAAGCCAGAGGATTGTTTGACCTTACGGAGCAAGGCCTTTAAACAATCATCTGGACTTGACCCTGTTGAAAATTGCTATCGAGAAAACCGTACCGGACTGTTCCTTTAGGTCGAGTATCAGGACAACTATCAATAGAGGGACATTTTTAGAATCTGTCCTACTGAGTTTTGGGTGAGCTGATGTTGCCTTCTATACTAGAAACAGCTAATCTCCACGCCAATTATGCACAATCAAACTCGCCGCAATCCTGTGCTGCTGATTCATGGAATCGATGATACTGCCGCTATTTTCTGGAGATTGGCTCCAGCTTTAGAAAGTTTGGGATGGTCAGTTCACCAGATTGATTTAATTCCCAACAATGGCGATGTTGGGCTAGATCAATTAGCCGAACAAGTGGCCGATTACGTTGAAAAAACGTTTGCGCCTGATCAACCGATCGATCTGGTGGGATTTAGCATGGGAGGGATTATTGGCCGCTATTATGTGCAACGCTTGGGCGGCATTCAGCAAGTGCAGCGGTTTATCACCATTTCTTCGCCCCATAATGGCACCTGGACAGCCTTGTTGCGCCCTAACCTGGGTGCCAGCCAAATGCGCATCAACAGTGAGTTTCTTGAGGCGCTGAATCGAGATGCTAAGCAGTTAGAACAGCTAAATTTCACTTCTATCTGGACGCCTTTTGATTCGATGATTGTGCCTGCCAACAGCTCCGAGATGTCTGTGGGTAGGAATTGCCCAATCTGGGTGGGTGGACATGCCTGGATGGTGACAGATGCTAAGAGCATTTTGACGATCGCTCAAGCCTTGGCAGAACCCGTTAGAGCGTTACAGCTTTGCTAATCTCCAATCCGCTGGAATACTCTCAATCAGCACGAAGGCTAGGGACATGCTCTCAGCGTAGGACTCTGCCCCATATTCCGGATCACAAGGGGTTAACTGGAGAAGCGGAACTAAACTTTTTTGATTGCGTCTAGGCTGATGACGCGGCTAATCGACTGTATGGATAGCTATGCTCACGGCACAGTGTAGAGGGCGCAGTATAGAGTGTTGGTTGATAGACTGGCGAAGCTATCAATAAATATTTTGGTTTTAGTTCAGTGCGAAGCGCTATATATTTATGATCATCTACCTATGAAGTAGACCTATGCTGGATTCATAGGGCTCGGTGCTTAAACCATTTGGGCAAGAAAGAAGCCCGACAGTCTCCTGCCGGGCGAACAAACTGCTTAGGTATCAGATAGGTTACAGAATAGCGATCGCCTCTTGCTGGCACCATCCCCCCAAAGGGTGAAATCGCTGTAGGGGTTAGCTAGCTGTTATACCTAGCTAGCTGTTATATAAAAGAGGTGCAGGCTACTGCACCTCTTTTGTCTGGAATCCTGTATTGAAATAGTGCAGTACATTGAAGCGCTAAACCTGGCGTTGTGCGGTAGAAAATATTCCATTGAGGCAGCGCCCGATCTGGTTTGAAGCAGTTTCTCAGTCAGGAATGCCAAGATAGAGCTAGCTTGCCTAGATATCATCTCCTATGAGCTATTGCCTTAACCCAGTTTGTCAGAAGCCTGGCAATCCAGACGCTGCGAAGTTCTGTCAAAACTGCGGGTGGACGCTGCGGGTGAGCGATCGCTACCGTGCCGTTGAGCTGATTGGGCAGGGGGGGTTTGGCAGAACCCTGCTGGCAATTGACGAGCAGCAGGGCGATCGCTGTGTGATTAAGCAACTGCTGCCGCGCGGGCTGGGATTGAATGCGCCTAAGGCAACAGAACTATTTCGGCGAGAAATTGCTCAGTTGATTGAGCTAGGGCAACATCCGCAAATTCCTGAGCTATTGGATCACTGGGAGGGAGAGGATGCGCTCTATCTGATTCAGGAGTACATTGAAGGGTCAAACTTAGAGCAGATTTTGTTGAAAGAAGGGATTTGGAATGAAGCCCAAATTTGGAATTTGCTAGCAGATTTGCTGCCTGTCGTGCAATTTGTCCATAGCCGCCAAGTTATTCATCGAGATATTAAGCCAGAAAATATTGTGCGATCGCCCCACGGCAAACTGGTGCTAGTAGATTTTGGAGCATCCAAATCGGCAACAGCGACAGCCCTGATCCGCACCGGCACTTTAATTGGTAGTGCTGGATACGTGGCTCCCGAGCAGACCATGGGCAAAGCGGTTTTTGCTAGCGATCTCTATAGCTTGGGCGTAACTTGCATCCATCTGCTGACGGGCATGCACCCGTTTGATTTGTACTCTGTTAGTCAGGATGCCTGGGTGTGGCAGCAATATGCAGCCACACCGCTAACGAGTAGATTGCGAAAAGTGCTAGATAAGCTGTTGCAAAAGGGGATTAGCCAGCGCTATCAGTCTGCTTCGGAGGTATTGCAGGATTTACGACCGCTGAGTTCAATCACTGCTGGCGCTAGGGCTGTTCCATCTGGCAAAGCTCAGTTTGGCAAAGCGGGTGTCACCGACCCCGATCGCTCTTCTGCATGGCTGTGTGTGCATACATTGGATGCCCATGAAGGGGAAGTGACTGCCCTGAGCCTGAGTCCCAGTGGTCGCATTTTGGCTAGCGGTAGCCAAGATAGAACGATTAAGCTGTGGCGGATCGACAGTGGAGAGCTACTGCATACCTTTGTCGGGCGATCGCTCTGGTCTAGTATGGGACATCAAGATCGCATCAGCGCTTTAGCGTTTAGTGGTGATGGTCGCATTTTGATCAGCGGCAGCAGCGACGGCACCGTGAAGTTGTGGGATGTATGGGCCCAAACTTTGATTAGCACCCTACCGGGGCAAGGTTGGGATGTTTCGGCAATTGCCCTAGACCCAGAGGGCTATTTGCTGGC
>DATNOY010000445.1:0-2824 GCA_036703495.1 Coleofasciculaceae cyanobacterium | reverse complement strand
ATGCAAAATATTTTTCTGGCGATCGGGATCAAAAGCTTGTTCATTCTTTTAGGGATCGCTGGCGTAGCCACCCTTTGGGAAGCCGTATTTGCGGATGTGGGGGTGGCACTCCTAGCCATTTTGAACGCAACTATTAGACCTCAGCGAGGATTGATCCAGTCTGCAGATTGATCGACTCACTCGGACAGGTAAATTAACCAGGGGTTGGATTGAAGCATAAAACCTAACGTCTGCCTGGATTATGCTTGGCTTTTCTGGAATGCCACAGGCTACGCCTAACCTGAGTTTCATTCCGCCTATCCATAGCTGTCGCCGTAGCGGTCAGGATAGAAGAGGGCTGGAGACTGCTTCTCAGAACGGTTTCCACCTCTGCACCCCTGCCTTACCCCCTTGACTATGGCTATACTGGTTCAGCGGTAGGTTTAGGCAATTTCTGAAAAGCAATTTACGGCAACTCCTACACCCTGGGGATGGCAAATTTAAAACTAAAATTTACCGGATATTCATAAAACACGCTGTAAATATGAATGTAAGCAGTAGCGTAAAGAATGAACCAACAATGACAATTTACATGATTGGAAGCCTCTTCACTGCTGGAATTCTATTGCATGCTTTCCTCCGGGATACCACCACTTCCAAAACAGACGTCTATTCCTGGCTAACTCTACTGTTTGGCACGTTGCTATGGTGCCTCGTCTTGCCCCTAGTAATCCGCAAAAGACTTATGCCAGCCATGGCCGAGCGGCAAGCTGCCCTAGAAATATCGTTTGAGCCACAGAGCTAAAATTTTTTCAAAAGTCAGTCACCCTTCATTGAGCTGCCGAAGGGGTGTAGATAGCACCTCATATCGCATCCGCTTGAATAACCTCCATGTTGACTGAGGCAATTCCAGCGAAGTTGATACAACCGCTCTATCGCGGCATCCTTTTTCATAAAAAACAGTGGTATTTGAGTAATGATTTTTTATTGCGTGAGCTGAGTTCACGCAATAAAAAATCATTATCTTTTGAGGACTAAGTAGATAGCCATCATTAAACATAAAACCTAACACCCTGCGCTCGCCCGCACAGGGTTTTAGATCTGGTTTTTAATGACGCCGAGGTACTTACCAAAACAATCAGCTTCAAATATAGCCGTCGCCTAAGGGGTGAAGACAGGATTTCGGAGTAGAGCTCCTGTGCGAAGATGCAGTCTCCCTATCTCTACGTCCTGACGCGATCGGCGACATCACCGCAATCAGCAGATTTGTCAGAATGAGGATTAGATTGGATTGCCAAAATTTGACAGATCTCTATAGGGTGATTGTAGTGAAACAAGCGGCAGTTGGCGAAGCTGATCTCCAGTAAAAGAAGGAGAATCATTGTCTCCAAGAATTGCCGGATTGGTAAATTGAAAAGTGCTAGAAACAGCTTGACGGTATTGGTTTATTCCTCCCCCATTGGTGTTGCTGAGATACTCTACATTCAGAATAGGTAAATTGCGCTGTGCATATTGTAGATAATTGTTTGCTGTATATTTAAAGTCATCAATTCGACTATCACCAGGAGCCAGAGTATCAATGAACGGGTTATCTTGCTCGGCTTCTCCTTTGAAAAAGAAATCTTCGGCTCCCAGTCCATCAATCGAGTTGAAGTAAGTCGCTTTGATTTCAGAAGCCGAAAGTGCTCCGTTTTTATCTGTGTCAAGCGAGGCTAGCGATCGCTCTCCCCGATCAAACTTCTTATTTTGATTGAGATCCAGAAACGGACGATTTTTAGCGACACCAATCCATCGATCTTGTTTATCTAAGCGATTATTACCATTGGTATCAAGATTTTCTAGAGCATCATTAAAAATATTCTCCCCGTTTTGAGGAACGATCAAAAATCCAGGTTTTTTAGCTTTTGCCCATTTAGATAAATCGCGAATAAACAATAGCATCTCTAGAGCTGCACTAGGTCGAGAATTATCACCCTCTGAGTTAAATTGCTGATAGGCATCAATATCATCGAGATAAACCCCATCAAAGCCTGCTGCAAAAATGCGTTTCAGATAATTGTTAGGATTGCGCGTGTTTTTGATCCAGTTTGGCAGAGGAAGATTACCAAAAATAGTTCTTTGCCAGGCTTTTTGCCAATATCGTAAATTAAATGTACCTGGAAAATCTGGATTTTCAGATCCAATTAAGGACTGAGCTTGAGGGGTACTAAAGGGAGACTGATCAGTTAAGTTTTGGTCATAAAACCGCCCTGCATCGGCTGCGCCAATCGGCATATATCCTAAAACAATTTTGCCAGATTTACGGACAGCGTTAATTTCTGCACGAGTGAACTCACCACTTTCAGCGCCGTTCCGAGAATAGTCAATAACCGCTAGATCAGAAGAAGACTGAGTAATGGGTTTTAAGTTTAAACTAGCTCCCTTTTCTCCTTGGAGTTGATAAGCCCAGCTTCGGACGAGTTTAGGATGGTTGTGATAACGAAAATAAGCAGGTTGCATTTTTTTGAATAAATTTTCTTAAAGTCAGTTAGTAAACAATAAGATAACGCTTACTCAGGTAAGCTATTAAACCATCTGTCTAGAGATCTAGCTAATCGATGGGAATGATGGCGAATAGAGTGGTTATGGGGATCAATGTCAATAATGTTCTCTAGTATGACCTGACAGCCTAATTGATTTACATTCTCCCGATCAAACACCACAGGGTAAGCATCTTCTTCGGCATAAACGGTCAGCGATCGCGATGAAATGCTGCCTTGATGTACCAAAACACTATCAAACAACCGTTGACCACAGACGCGATCCAACGCCCGAATATGATCTGAAACCCGATAACCGTCTGTTT
>DATNOY010000444.1:0-4248 GCA_036703495.1 Coleofasciculaceae cyanobacterium | reverse complement strand
TTCGGTGGAATTTGCAGCGCAATGTCGGCAGGCAGGAGATGACGGGCAATCGCCACTACTTCTACCAGTTGCTCAATAGCAAAGGATTCGCCAGACTGAGCCTGGTGCGTTCCGGGGCTGTGCGGCTGGAGGATGACTTCTTGAATGTGTCCGTGGCGCTGGTGGATGTCCGCGATCGCCTCCAACGTTCTCACCCAGTCAGCCTCGGTTTCGCCAATGCCCAGCAGCAGCCCTGTGGTAAAAGGAATTTGTAACTCGCCGGCCCATTCCAACTGTTGCAGCCGCACTTGAGGAATTTTGCTGGGGGCATGACGATGGACGGGCAGGTGAGGGGTCAGTTGCTCTAACATCAGCCCCATGGAAACATTGACGGTTTTGAGCTGAGCCATTTCGTCGTAGCGCAAAATGCCAGCATTGGTGTGCGGCAGAAAGCCTAGCTCTAGCGCCAGTTGACAGAGATCGTAAATTCGCTGAAACCAGTCCGATCGCCGAGCATGGTCTGGGTGCACTTCGCCACTTAATACCAGAATTTCGATCACCCCTTGCTGCTGCAGCGGCCGCAATTGAGCCGCTGCATTTTCCAGCGTCATCCAGGTATCTTGTCCTGGATCAACCCGGAAGTTGCAATAGGTGCAGCGGTTGAAACATTCGTAGGTGGGCACCAGCGTATAGGCGGGGCTATAGGTAATAATGCGAGAAGCTGCACGAGTGGCGAGATCCTCTTCCCCCTGAGTGGTCAGCATGTGTAGTCAGCCCTATTTACTCAGCTTTAGTCAGCAATAATCAGCACAATTTTTCCGGTGGTCGAGCCCGATTCCAGTCTTTGATGGGCGATCGCCGCTTCTGCTAAGGGCAGCGCGTGGCTGACATGCACCTTCAGCTGCTGTTGATCAAAGAGGCGAACAGACTGCCGCAAAATTTTCGCTTGATCTTGCTGGGCCGACACCATGCCCTTTAGCATCGGCGTTAGCATCAGTTCGTAACTTACCCGCAGATTGCGATCGCGGGCTGTTTTCCAATCGGTCTGGGCATCCGGTGCAAGAATGGTAACGACATCCCCATAGACCCGCGTGGTGGCAAAAGATTGGGATAACGTTGCACCGCCGATCGTATCAAAGGTGAGATCAACGCCTTCCCCGTTTGTCCAATCCAGCGTTTCCTGAACAACATCTGCCTGAGGATACAAAATCACTTTATCTGCACCCAACTGCTGCACAAAGTCTGCTTTTTCCGGAGTGCTGACGGTGGTACAGACGCTGGCACCGGCAAGTTTAGCCAACTGAATGGCAATATGACCCACGCCGCCAGCCCCCGCCTGGATCAACACCGATCGCCCAGCTGCTAATTTAGCGCGATCGTACAAGGCTTCCCAGGCTGTGATCAGCACCAAGGGCACGGCTGCTGCTTCGGCAAAGCTAAGCGACAGCGGCATTGGGGAGACAAATCTTTCATCGACGACGGTGAACTCGGCATAGTTACCAACGGAGCCGCCCAAGCCGCCCTGGCAAAAGTAGACCCGATCGCCCACCTTAAAGTTTTGGACACCTGAGCCGATCGCTTCAACAATGCCTGCCCCATCGCATCCCAAAATGGTAGGACTTTGCTCTGGGTAAAACGTCCCGCGCTGACGTAATTTCGTATCGATAGGATTAACACCCGCAGCCTGGAGCCGCACCAACAGATCGGTGTCGCGTTGGATTGTGGGCTCAGGAACTTGCTGGACTTGGAGAACCTCCGGATTTCCCGGAGCGGTCATAACGACGGCTTTCACGGCTAAATGAGTGATAGAACAGATCTCAGCATAGCGAACAGAAGCGTCGATCGGCGATGGCGGAGCAGCTATTCTGCAGCCACTCCCGCCATCGCCTTGACTGATAAATTTAATTCTTCAAACTGCTGACACTGAGGGGAACCATGTCGCCGTTGTTGGTAAGTCCCAATAACATGGGTTCTTGGGGTCGTATCACTGCGCCGGTGAGTGAGCACCGTTCTTCTTGTTGCGCGATCGCCTCGACGCTGGCCCGGATATCGCTGCGGGAAAACAAGGGCTGGTAGTCGCCAGACTTTTGTTGAACGTAGTTCCATAACACATCGCGGATGAGGGCTTGATACCCCTGATTGCCTGACAAATCTTTCAGCTTTTCTTTAAGCTCGCGCTCCAGGCGAATGCTGGTGACTTCCATGTCGGTGGTGGCAGTGCGATTAATCGTGTACATTTCAAATCCTCCAAGGGTTGACAGTGAGTTTATCAGGGGCTGGTCTTGGGTTTGAGTCACGAGGCTGCGGTTGGGTTGGGCAGGAAAGTTGCCGCCACTCCACCTTGAACACTGCTAGCACTGCACTCAAACCAGATGAAGACTAGACACTCATATTACAAGTGTAGTATCTTAATTGTCAGATGCAAGTTTTACCTTTTGAGCGGTTTTACAGCTTGCAACGGCTTGATTACTTACAGCTTTTTCTATCGCAGCTATCCCTCTCGCAGCTATCCCTTTCGCAACAGTGAGCCCCTATGGTTAGGTATCTCAGGCAAGGATGACGATGCACCCACTTCCCTCCACTTATTTACGGCAGACAGGGCATTCAGCACATTTCGGCTGGAGATTTGACTGCGGTATGGTACTGGGCGATCGCGGCACTCGCGTCGCTGAGTGGGGGGCTGGGTACGGCGATCGGCTGTCTAACGCCTTTAATCGGCTGGCTCAGGTTGCCCATGCAGGCGCAAGGCGCTTGTTTAGTAGTTTTGATCTGTTTGATGCCGGGATTGATCGGCCTGTGGCTGGATACCAGCTAGCCGGATCGCACCTGGAACAGAGAAGCGGGAGGTACAGGTTGGCTGTACTGCTCTAAACCCAGAAAAACCTCACTGCGTTTTTCTGCCCCCCGCTTCAACTCCCTAGAAGCGGGGATTTTGTTTCGATTGGCGAAATTTTGGCTGTGATTGCGTAAAAAGTCCTTTTGTAACTGATTTCTTCACTTGTACCTGTTTTTTCACGCGTATTTCTCTCTGGACTTGGCGATCGCGCTGGGACATTGGAAAACAAAGCATCCCAAACTGATGGAGTCCTTCAGTCATGCTGAAAATTACTTTCATGGAAACGGGTTCGCACCTGGAACAATTGACCCAATCGCTAGAGGAGTGGATTGGGTTACGGGTGCTGTTGGCGCTCCGGGCGGCTCAACGGCTGGTGGTTGAGTCCAGCACGGCAACAATTTTGCTGCGCTCGGATCTGGCAGATCTGGCTCTGCTAGAGGAGTGGATTGAGCATGATCCGGAGGATGCGATCGCTCTCTGCCGCAGTGATGTTGACTATATGGAAGTGAGCCTGCGAGGCACCTGGGTGACGTCCCATGCGGTGGAGGCAGAAGGTGTATTTGTGGCGCTGATCCATCCAGATTTAGAAGCGCTGCTGCTGGAACTGTGGCAGAAGTCACAAAATTGCCCCTCATCGATCTGGCGATAGGGGCAGAAGGCTACAGCGACTCAAGAGATTTGTAATGGAGTGAAGTCAAGATAATGGGGCTTTCATCAAGCGCAAAGCGCTATATTCTGCTGATTTAGCGCTGCAAATTTCGCGGATCGAGGGCATCGCGCAAGCCGTCTCCCAACAGGTTAAAAGCCAGAACGGTGAGAACAATCAGCAGGGCTGGAGCCCAGATCAGCCAGGGTTGCAGCACCAGAATAGAGGCATTGGTGGCATTGGACAACATATTGCCCCAGGATGGATCAGGCTGCTGAATGCCTAACCCAATCAGACTCAGCACCGCTTCGGCCACAATGAAGCTGGGAATGGTGAGCGTGGCGGAAATAATGATGTAGGTGGCAGTTTGCGGCAGGACATGGCGGGTGATGATGTAGAGCGATCGCCCACCCATGGCTTTAGCCGCCTGGACAAACATCCGTTCTTTAATCGACAGCACTTGCCCACGCACTACCCGCGCCAACCCTGACCAGCTGACAAAAGAAGTAATCACGACAATGAGCAAAAATCGCTGGGCACTGGTTAAGCCGGGCGGCAGAACTCCCCCCAAGGCAACTAAGAGATAGAACGACGGAATCACCATCAGCACTTCTACAATTCGCATCAGCACTGCATCAATGACGCCGCCAAAATAGCCGGATATCCCCCCTACCAGCAGCCCTAGCGGAAAGGTAATCAATGTGCCAACAATGCCAATAAATAGGCTAATCCGCCCGCCATGCACCAAGCGACTGAACTGATCGCGGGCCTGTTCATCGGTGCCGAT
>DATNOY010000443.1:0-2802 GCA_036703495.1 Coleofasciculaceae cyanobacterium | reverse complement strand
ATAGTCGTGCCAGACTGTCTGTCCAACTACAGCAAGGTTCAATAACAAATAGCAAATCGCGCAAGTCATTTGCTAATTAGACTAAATTTGCGCAACTCATTTGAAGAATCTTTATTCTACGCAACTCATTTGCTAACATCTAATCTAGCCAGATTTCTGAAAAGGTTCTGTCTGCAAAGGGCGCAGCCATCCAGAAAAAGCTACATGACTCCGGGTGAATTATTGCGCAACTCATTTGCAAATTGATGTAATTTTGCGCAAGCCACTTGCACTTAGCAAAAATGCCAAAAAAAGGTAGTTGCGCAACTCATTTGCAAATCGCGCAATATAATGTGCTCAGTCACAGCGACACTTATCATGCAAACGTACGTTAAAGGCGGCACCCAGATTCGAACTGGGGAGTGGAGGTTTTGCAGACCTCTGCCTTACCACTTGGCTATGCCGCCGAACTGTCAGATGATGCACTGAGAGAACTACCCCAGCACTTACTCTAAGACCGCAATTAAAGACCGATCAAGATATATCGATACTTCCTTAATTCCGGAACCATCTAAATTAGAGCAGTGTATATACTAGCTCAAAATTGGGCTAACTGTAAACCCTGACCTCCTCCCTCCAGCAATTCTCACTATGGAAATTCAACTGGTGTTAGGTGGGGTGTCTAGCTCCAATTCCTGAAGTATGAAGGTAAGCAGGTGATCTCAGCTTTCGAAATAGATGAGTAGCCGACCGTCCTCATCCAGATGAGATGGGGTGCGCAGGGAACCTTGGGCTGGGGTGCAGCCCCCACCCATCCTGATCTGAGTGCGAGCACCCTAGCTTAATTTACTTCGGTAAAAGTAATAAAAGAGGAATTAGATGTTTCAGAAATGAACTAATGACCTGCTAAGTGGGATTTATAAGCATATCCATAGACGTTATATTTTCAAACCCACGTGTGAAAGAGCTCAAGTTATTCCTTGCCCTGGAAATCCTCCTGATTTCTGCGATCGCCCTTGCAGTTATGGTGCGAGTCTTGAATTTAAGCAGCCAGGAATTTTGGTACGACGAAGTTGTATCGCTGCTCATCTCAGGAGGACAAAAGATTGCCTATCGTACCCCCGGTGATGCTCCTGTTTTACTCTCTAACTACGCGCCCCTGCTCAATTTGCCCTCTGAATCTGGATTAAAAGACGTTCTGGTAACTTTCAAACAGGTTTTTATGGGGATTGTAGGAGGTGAACCTCATCCGCCTCTCTTCTACTTAAGCCAGCATGTCTGGTTACGACTTTTTGGCAATGCAGTGGCTCAGGTGAGGAGTTTAGGCTTTTTGCTGAGCCTTGGCGCCATCTTTAGTGCTTATGGTCTAGGTCGCAGTGTTCTGGGACATCGAGGTGGATTGATTTTATCTGCTTTACTGGCAACCAATCCTTTCTATCTTTTTCATTCGCTGAATGTCCGCATGTATGGTCCACTTGTTCTATGGGCGACGCTAAGTGGATGGGCCATGCTGAGCTTGATAGCTCTAAACTGCGATGACTCTGCAATAGATCGACGCAAACAAGCGTTGTGGAACAGTCTGCTGGTTATGTCGGTAGCGGGTGGTTTTTTGACTTTTTATTTTTTTGCATACTGGGCGATCGCGTTAGGTGTTCTAGTGCTTTATCTCGATCGGCGGCGCTGGTGGCAATATGGGATTTCACTGGGTCTGGGGTTTGCGGTGACGATTCCCTGGTTACTGTGGGGCACTCGTCAGCAAGTGCGAAATGCGGATCTGAACCGTTTTTCTGAATCTGCAGGACTGATTGGCACACTGGTCAGGCAACTACAGGATGTCCTTGAGGTTCTGGGAGTTCAGCTTCTTTCAGGGGGATGGGCAACCGCTATACCCGATGCAGTTGCCTTGCTAATAGGTTTGATCGCAGCTACGTTGCTGTTGGTCGCTGTGGTCGGACTTTGGCAGAATGGCGATCGCCAGCTTCTTGGAATCGCGTTTATTCTAGGAATTTTGCCACTCTTGCTAACTTTAGGCGTAGATTTGGCTACGGGTAAATCAACACTGGGTTGGGGGTATGGAAGAAGCGTAATTTTCATGCTTCCGGGTTGTTTACTGCTGCTAGCAGCCTGGTTAGAGCGAGCCACTGTTTCCTGGCAGAAGCCTGTCATCGCTGTTTTGTTAGCGCTGTACCTTGGCATTGGAGTGGGTGACTATACACTGCGCAGTCGCCAAATGTTTCACACTATCAGTGCTGCTATTCAAGAAGATGTGGGATTGTCTACGTTGGTTGTGATGAACTCCAAAGCCTGGGGACATATTCTGCGACTGGCGTACTATGTTGATCCCAAAACTTCGGTTAGCCTGTTGGCTGAACACCCCAACCAGTTTGCTCCAGCTCTAGATAAAACCCTGGCATCGGCGACTGCCTACGATCGCATCTTTTGGCTTGACCCAAAACGGGCAGTTTGGGGTGAACCCAAAACGGAGGTGGAAAAGCAGCAGTTGACCCAAGCCGCTCAGGATGTTTTGCAATCTCGGTACAAATTGGTGAGTACAGAGATTTTAGCTGGAACGATGGATTTGGATCAGTTCACCCTAAGCCTCTACAAGCGATCGCCCGTAAAGTAAAGCCGTTCTCACATAGAAGACATACAGATGACCCCACTACAACCGTTGGCTCTCCTGGAAACACCTACGGGTCCCCTGCGCGTTCAGGATGTACCTATCAGTTCTCTCAATGCAGATCAGGCTTCATGGGATGAAAGGGTCATGCCGCCATCTCTCAGACTTTCCTTAATTATTCCAACCTATCAGGAAAGTCAGAA
>DATNOY010000442.1:0-4565 GCA_036703495.1 Coleofasciculaceae cyanobacterium | reverse complement strand
CAAAGCAATCATCATGACTACCACATTTCAAAAGCGTGAAAGCGCTACCCTGTGGGAGCGTTTCTGCTCTTGGGTTACTTCTACCGATAACCGCCTCTATGTGGGCTGGTTCGGCGTGTTGATGATCCCCACACTGTTGAGCGCTACCATTTGCTTCATCGTCGCCTTCATTGCTGCTCCTCCTGTAGACATCGATGGCATCCGTGAGCCCGTGGCTGGCTCCTTGATGTACGGCAACAACATCATTTCCGGCGCAGTTGTTCCTTCCTCCAACGCGATCGGTCTGCACTTCTACCCCATCTGGGAAGCCGCTTCTCTCGATGAGTGGCTCTACAACGGTGGTCCTTACCAGCTAGTTGTGTTCCACTTCCTGATTGGCATCTTCTGCTACATGGGTCGCCAGTGGGAACTATCCTACCGGTTGGGCATGCGTCCTTGGATCTGCGTGGCTTATAGCGCTCCCTTGGCTGCTGCAACCTCCGTGTTCCTGATCTACCCGATTGGACAAGGTTCCTTCTCTGACGGAATGCCTTTGGGAATCAGTGGCACCTTCAACTTCATGTTCGTGTTCCAAGCAGAGCACAACATCCTGATGCACCCCTTCCACATGTTGGGTGTTGCCGGTGTGTTCGGTGGTAGCTTGTTCAGTGCGATGCACGGTTCGTTGGTGACTTCTTCTCTGGTGCGTGAGACGACCGAGACCGAGTCTCAGAACTACGGCTACCGATTTGGACAAGAAGAAGAGACCTACAACATCGTGGCGGCCCATGGCTACTTCGGTCGGTTAATCTTCCAATATGCGTCCTTCAACAACTCCCGCAGCTTGCACTTCTTGTTGGGTGCATGGCCGGTAGTGGGCATCTGGCTAACGGCAATGGGCATCAGCACGATGGCGTTCAACCTGAACGGGTTTAACTTCAACCAGTCTGTGTTGGATAGCCAGGGTCGCGTTATCAACACCTGGGCGGATGTTTTGAACCGTGCCAACTTGGGGATGGAAGTGATGCATGAGCGCAATGCTCACAACTTCCCACTCGACTTGGCTTCGGGTGAAGCAACTCCCGTTGCTTTCCAAGCTCCTGCTATCAACGGCTAGTCTCTAGCAGATCGTTATGAAAAGCGCTCCCTAACGGGAGCGCTTTTTTGCTGTTGAATTTTTGCTATCCGTGATCTCGGCAAGTTGTCCTTGTCAGAAGTTCCTGGGGAATACTGAACTGAAGGTTTTACCAACAGCAGAAGAGGAATGATCTGTGCAGGAGCGTGCGTTTTGGCTAGCCTGGTCCCAAGTTGCAGGCATCGGCCCTATTTTGATCCGGCGGTTGTCTGAGCACTTTGGGACTCTAGAACAAGCCTGGGAAGCAAAGCCAAATGACTTACTGGCTGTAGAAGGGTTTGGGTTACAAACGGCTGAGACCGTGGCGATCGCCCGCCAGCAGATTGATCCCGAAAAACTTTTGCGCCAGCATCAGCAAGCCAACCCTAACTTCTGGACACCCGCCGATGCAGACTATCCTCGCCTCCTCTTAGAAATTCCCGACCCGCCCCCCGTTTTGTACTATCAGGGAGAAGTGGTCGCTTTAGAAAATCAAGGGAAGATCCCGGCGATCGCCATAGTTGGCACCCGGGAGCCTTCCGACTATGGCAGACGTTGGACTCGCAAACTCAGCGCTGCCTTGTCCCAGGCAGGTTTCTTAGTCGTTTCAGGGTTGGCAGATGGCATTGATACCGAGGCTCATACGAGTTGCCTCAATGCTGGCGGTCGTACCCTGGCTGTCATGGCCACTGGAGTTGATGTCATCTACCCTGCTTTCAACCGCACCTTAGCCAAACGCATTACCCAGCAAGGTTTGTTATTAAGCGAATATCCGGCTGGCACCCAGCCCGATCGCGTTAACTTTCCCCGTCGCAATCGCATCATTGCCGGATTGTGTCGAGCCACGCTGGTCTTGGAAGCGCCGCATAAGTCAGGTGCCTTGATCACAGCCCGCTTAGCCAACGAGTATTGCCGAGATGTTTACGTCCTGCCTGGGACCCTAGACAATCCTCGCTGCCGCGGCTGCCTGGATTTACTGTATCAAGGTGCCCAAGCCATTTTGGGAGAAGCTCACTTGTTAGAGCTGTTGGACTCGTTGCCGCATCTCCAACAAGACGCTCCTGCCCAGCAGCTGTCCCTGCTGTCCCCGGCTCCAGAACCCATTTCCCTGCCTCCAGAATTACAGCAAGTGTTTCAAGCTGTAGATCTAGACCCGATCGCCCTGGATCTGATCGTGCAGCAAACCCAGTTGGCTACAGGAACCGTACTGGGAGCTTTAGCCCAACTAGAACTGATGGGTCTAGTATCTCAACTCTCTGGAGGAACGCGCTATCAGCGCAGCTAAATCCGGATTAAACCGCAGCAAAAGCGTGGCAATCCAGCCGTTGCTGTAACCATTGCATCAGTAGCGGATCGGCAAAATCCTTAACAACAATAGCTGCGCCCAATTCCTTTAAGCCCTGCGGTTCATGGGTCGAGGCAATGCCAACGACAGGAATACCTGCGCCAGTGGCCGACTGAATCCCAGAAGGAGAGTCCTCAAAGGCGATCGTCTCGGTTGCCAATAGATTCAGCTGTCTCAAGGCTTCCTGATAAGGCAGCGGATCGGGCTTCCCAATCGGCAATTCTCCACCCAAAATTACGGTAGGAAAGGCGGCTTCTACGTCCAGCGCCTTCAACATAAATTTGGCATTCTCTTTCGGCGCATTACTCACCACAGCACAAGGCAATTGCTGCTGCCTCGCCCATTCCAAAAGGTCTAGCAGCCCATCCAGGGGTTCTAGCGCAGCTTGTTCTCGAAAGGTGGACTCTTTATGCTCGATGAAAGCTGCCTGTTGCTCTGGAGAAAGCTGAGGCAGGAGATCTTGGACAATATCGGGATTGAGCCTACCGCTAATTTTCTCTTTGTAGAAGGCGTTATCAATTTCCAGTCCCTGCTCCTGAAGCACCTGACACCAAATTTTGTAATGGAGCGTATCGGTTTCAGCTAGCGTACCGTCAATATCAAACAGTAAGGCTCTCAGCATAAGTCTCCTTTATGAGATAGCAGCATTTTGTTGTGTAAGCCGTAAGAATATATAGCAATCTCAAATGATTTGTGAGAAGAGGGTAAAGGGGGCAGTGCCCCCACCTTGGGGACTGAGTCTCCAAACCCCTCTTAGGTTTTCTCACGACTGATTGAGGAATGATATATCTATTGCCTAAAACAGAATCTTAGACAGAGCGCGATTGGAAGCTTACCTTTTTAGGAAACTGCCATACATCTCCATAAACATCTCTGGCTGCGTTTATTTTAGAGAGTCACAAGCGCAGGTGATTCAAAATTCATGCTTGACATCACAGCAGCTATCTCAAACTATGGATATCCTACATACAATGGCACGCTCTTTCCGTAGGGGGCGTTGCTAGAGAGCAGGTTTGCACCAGAGAGATCTTTGGTGATACCGCCCTGTGTCTCTCGCACGTAGGTTGTATATTCAGAGCCGCCGCCAAAATTAACTTCAGAGAAGGTGAATGAGGTCGAGGATTCGCTATCGATAAACATGGGTTCGTCTTGGGCACCGTTGGGAGCATTATTAGTGTTATAGATGAGACCACCTAATAGTTCTGTTTTCCCACCATTTTTAGTGTCGATGATTGTACCCCCCTGCTCAGTTTTCAATCCTAAAATCCATAGATTTCCACCATCGTTTGTGATGTGAGTTCCCTTGTTTTCTACATTGAGCTGGCGGGCCCAGATGTTTTGCTTACCAAAACGCCAGTTCCCCCCAACGACATCTTCAATGAAGACATCGCCATTACCAGTCATGTTGCCAGTCACATCAGAAAGATCTTTCAAAACTAAAGTGCGAGAAGAAGCATTTTCAATGGTCAGCGGAAAATCAAAGCCATTTGCCATCCGCTCAATCACGACAGTTGGGCTAGTTCCATCGACAACTTTAAAACTAGCCATATTGCTGAGAGCTCTAACTTTACCTTCCGTCCCCAAAATCCGACGTACATTGTTACGAACCAGAATTGTTCCCTCGATCTCAAAAGTGCCTGTCGCTGGGAAGTAAATGGTCGATTTACCAGAATCGATCGCCGCTTGAATTGCGGCAGTATCGTCCTTGCCGTCATTGGGAATAGCGCCATAGGAAACAACGTTTGCCCAAGACTTAGGATCTTCCCAAGGCACCGTAGGCGTATCTCGAATCGGTAAGTTCAGCGTGCGATTCGATGAAGAGAACAAGCTTTGAACAGGATCAGAGACAAACTCTGATACCGTTGGTTCAACAAAATCGCTATTCTGAGCATGAATCGCAATTTTATAGCCCATCGTAGTGATATCGCGGGCAACGAGCCTTGCAGTAGGAGTATCAATTGCTGGCAGTGCGGATGCACCTGCTTTTCCAGTCAACGTAGCGTCAACTAAAGTAATTAATCCACCATAAGTGCTGTAAATTGCCGGAACAGCATTCTCACTCTTAAGGTTATGAATGTTGAGTACCTGTCCGGCATTACGAATCCCGTAGACCGTTTGATCTTTCAG
>DATNOY010000441.1:0-3352 GCA_036703495.1 Coleofasciculaceae cyanobacterium | reverse complement strand
AAGCCTTTATTAAGCGGGTAATTGGTACACCAGGGGATGTAGTGCAGGTTAAAGCCGGTACGGTCTACCTGAATGGACACCCGCTAACGGAGCCTTACATTGCGGAACAGCCTGCCTATGAGCTGGACCCGGTGCAAGTCCCTGACGATCAACTGTTTGTGATGGGCGATAACCGCAACAACAGCAACGATTCTCATGTTTGGGGGTTTCTGCCTCAGCAAAATATCATTGGGCGGGCAGTGTTCCGATTTTTCCCCTTCGATCGCATTGGCTTTTTACCGTCCAGCGAATCTAAAACCGCAAGTAATGCATCAGGTCGGCCGTGACTTGTCCTGGTAGGGCGAGTCGCTGCTGCAGTTCGGCAAGGCTGCGGTAGTCCCCATAAGCCTGCCGGTTTTGCACAATTGCCCTGGCCAAAAACAAATCTACTGCCGGAATTTGGGTCAGCTTCTCCAAAGAGGCCGTATTGGGATTGATCGGCTGCACTTCGCTGAGGCTGTCGGCATCGTAGTAGCAAAATTGCAGCACCGGTAGGAGCGGGAGCAACCGCTGGATCGGTAAACTGAGCGCTGCTGCAATGTCTTCCAGCGCATGGAATTGCACTCCCGCCTGGGTGAGGCTGACGAGCGATCGCGCCTGATGGATAGACAACCCTGGTAGTCTGAGCCAATCATCTACGCAAGCCCGATTGACATCAATTTTCACCCCCAATTCGGCTGCTAACCGCACTTCGGCAGCTGACTGTAGCCGATAGTAAGGGTCATTCAAAATCTGCGATCGCACGCTCCCTTTCATCCCTTCACCCCAACTGATCTAGCAACTGCCGCCGCTTTTGTTCAAACTCATACTCTGAGATTAAGCCATCCTGACGCAGCTGTTCCAATTGCCGCACGGCATCAGCCACCTTGACGACTTGATGCGGTAAAGGATTACCTGAGTCTGTAGCAGTCGTCGTTAAGCTAGGGACACCATAGGCCATGGCAAACTGATCGGAATCTTGAAACAGATACCAGGCTCCCTCGATTGCGCTAGCAACCTTGGGAATAAGCGTCCAGGAAAGCAGGAGGTAAACGATGCCCCATCGGGGTTGCCCTAAATAAAACTTATGGAGTCCCGAAATGGGTAACACTAGCCCTGTCAAAGCCAAGATTGCAGCTATTCTTCGGTCTTTGGGTTTGCCTAACATGCGCTTTTAGTGGGAAGGACGAGGAGAAACAAATGGAAGGTGCAGTCCGACTCTCCAAGCAGAGAGCAGATGATTGCTTATCCTTATGATATCGAGCAAAATCCTGCGTTAGACTGAGGTTACTTTCCTAAAATTCCTTGACTAAGCTATGGCAAGGGACTTTGAGTAAAGGGTGAAGGGTTATACACTATTCACAGTCAGGGCACAGTCAGAGTACGGTCAGGGCACAGTCAGGCATCTCCATCCCTTTGCGGCTTCTATTGCTATCGAAGGTTTTAAAGACCCCAGCGTTAAAAACAAGTCGAACCTTCAGTTGAATCAGGATGCATTTGAGGTTGGCATAGCCTTGGAGCTATTACCTTCATTAATCTACCGAATCTGCCGGCGCTAAGAGCCGGGAACATCTACGAACCTAACTAAATCTACCGATTTAGGGGTTCAGCAGTAGAGCAATTGCTGCTGCCAATTTTCTCTGTTGATAGTTGTTGAACTTTAAGAGCCGACGATCGATGTCACAGACTTCCTTTTCCGCAGATTGGCTAAACCAGTTCTCTGATCCTTATGCCGTCTTGGGTCTAGCGGTAGCTGCTGATGATCGGCGCGTCTTAAAACGCTATCGAGCCGTTGCTAAGGTGCTGCACCCTGATGGGTTGCGGAGTGCCGATCAACCGATCAAAGAGCTGGCAACGCAACTGCTGGCCCGTGTGATCAACCCAGCCTACCAGCGGCTTAAGCAAGAAAAAGAAAGGACTGAGACGTTGGCAACGCTAAGATTTCGCGTTCGACGGTTCAACCGCGATGAACCGATGCTGCCTCAGTCGGCGATCGCTCGTCAGCTTTTGCAGCAGCCTCCCCAAGAGGTGGAGATATTTTATGAGCAAGCGGTTGCTCAGTTGGCTGAATTGCAGTTTCAGCCCCTAGAGCAGTTTGAGCCTATTACGCAACAGTTGGGCGAGTTGAATTTGGTCTACCTTTACCTGAAGATGGGCGAACCCATGTTTCGGGAGCGGCGCACTGGTATTGTGGCCGCTAGCCAGATTAAACCCCAGGTGATTCCTTCTCCTCTGGAGACGGCACAAAGGGCTAGCAGCTATGCCCGTCGTCATTACCAGCGAGCGCAAGTTTATATAGACAATGCCAACTGGTCGCCTGCGATCGCTGAACTGCGAGATGCGATTCGATTGGAGCCAGACAAAGGAGAATATCATTCTCTTCTTGCCAAAGCCTACTTGCTGCAAAATTTGACGGGTATGGCAAAAGTTCACTTCCGACAAGCCCTGAAGCTTAACCCTAAAGATCCGCTAGCTTTAGAATATGTTTCCCGGTTGAAGCTGGTTCTGGATCAACCCGAACGGACGCTGAGCAATACTGCTGCTGCTAAACCGGCAAACGGTCTATTTAATTTGTTTAGCCGCAAGCGATAGGCGGGTAAACCAATCATTGGGGCATGGCCCAGCTTCCTACAGGACTATTGTATCCATACCGTCCTATTGACTCACTACCAACTGAGTGGAGACGATAGGGATCAATTAGTGCGTTCACAAAGTATTTCTCAAGAGAATTGTGCGTTACCGGCTGGATGTCAATCTCGTTGATTAAATGCGTCACCTGATCGGGACTGCCTCTGATCTGCACCTGCGCTTTGTTGGCGAATCAAGGGGGCAGTTTGTTGAACTTTGTTGTCTGGATGTCCTCGCGGGTGGGCGGGTCGGAAAGAAAAGCTTCAGGGCGTAGTTCCCCTGTTTGCCATTAGCGAGGCGATCGCTGGTTTAGAATCGTAACCTCTGCTGCTGCGTACTCAGAGTGCCAGATTTCCAGGAAACTCGCAGGTTCTTGCAAGATATCCTCAGCCTTACCCAGTGTTTCCTGTTCAACAGTTGGCAGCATTGGATCGGCTTCATGCTCCCCGATTTAGCTCCTTCTGACGGACTCCTCCTAAATTTTTGAATTTGCAATTGCGGAATGCGATCGCTCATCTAGATAATGCGGCGATATTACTGCTATACTGACTACCAGTCTAGTTTTTTCGTTTCAGCTTTCGATTAAATTGAACCTGAAGCGGGAAAATTCTGACATGTTTGAATTCTAGGGCGATTAGCACAGTGGTAGCGCACTTCCTTCACACGGAAGGGGTCACTGGTTCGAATCCAGTATCGCCCATACAGT
>DATNOY010000440.1:0-7294 GCA_036703495.1 Coleofasciculaceae cyanobacterium | reverse complement strand
TACAAAAAACACCAGGTAGGGGCGAATGGCATTCGCCCTCCGGAATCAACCCAAACGGGTATTTTATTAACTTGCAGATCTCCCCTAAGTGGACACAGCGGTAGCCACAGGTGTGAGGACAGGGACATTTTTGTGGGTGTGCTGCACACGTCTGCAAATAATGGCTACGGCATTGGACAGAGAACGCACCCTCAATCCCGCGCTTTTCATCCCGCGATGCACCTAGCGATACAATCGGAGGATTTCCATCTACTTGCTAAAATTGTTGGTCATGCCCTGAAACGGCAGAGTTTCTCGGAGGCTTTCAATGAATCATTGTTCAGGGAGTCGCAGATGATCCATCCCTTCTTTGCCAACCGGGTTGGGGTGCTAGCCACAATGCATCGTAAAGAAAAAGTCATTGCCCCCATTTTGGAACAGGAGTTAGGCATCCAGCTTCAGGTTCCCGAAAACTTGAATACCGATCGGTTTGGCACCTTTACGCGCGATCGCGATCGCCCAGGCGATCAACGATCCACTGCACGCTTAAAAGCAGAAAGCGCCTTGGATCTGACGGGTGAAAGTTTGGCGATCGCCAGTGAAGGCAGTTTTGGGCCACATCCTAGCTTGCCGATGATTGCCTGCAATCGGGAGTTAATTGTCTTAGTAGATCGCGTTCACAAACTAGAAATTTTCGGTCAAGAAATTTCTATAGAAACAAACTACCGTTATACGACCGTTCGGAGTGTGGAAGAAGCCCAGATTTTTGCTCAAACTATTGGCTTTCCAGAGCATGGGTTGGTCGTCATGCCTGACGCATCCACTCAAAATCCTCATGACATTGTCAAGGGTATTGTCAGTGAAGCGGAGCTGCTAACTGTTGTGACCGAAGCCCTGCGGCGATCGCCCACCCTTCACTTAGAAACTGATATGCGGGCACTCTATAACCCAACCCGCATGAACGTGATTGCCAAAGCGGCCATCAACCTGGTTGCCGTGATTCAAAGCGCCTGCCCTCAGTGCACCTATCCCGGTTTTGAGCCAGTCGAATACCGGACTGGTCTGCCCTGCGCTCTGTGCCATTTTCCAACCGCCCTCACCCGGGTTGCCATCTACCACTGCCAACACTGCGGGTTTCGCCAAGAAAAGCTGTTTCCTGATGGCATCGAAGCGGCCGATCCAGCACAATGTCAATACTGTAATCCTTAGGATCACGAATTAATAAAAACCGAACTTTACTTTTAATTTTTGGGTTTTATTAAATTCACAGTCCTTAACTGATGCGGTTGCGATATCTGCCATTGAGGCTTCCTATGCAGAGGTTTCCTATACAGAGGTTTCCCATACGACGGGTTGATTAATTGACGTTGCCGGAGGAATACAGCCGCACTGAACAAGGTGAGATAGAGATTGGTTCCTGCTTAGGGGCGATCGCGAAGCATTGCCCCAGCCAAGCCTCCAAGCCCTGTACTGGACATGTACTGGACAAACGCAGGATCGCTGTATTACTTTCAAAATTTGATTGACAAGGAAGAGAATGCTGGGAACTTACCATCTTTCAACTTTTCTGATAGCTAGTTTCCTTCTCTGGATTACCCCTGGTACAGACACCATGTATATCCTGGCTCGCAGTATTTCACAAGGTCGTCAAGCTGGTTTGATATCCGTGCTGGGGATCAGTAGCGGCATCCTGATTCACACTACATTTGCTGCATTTGGATTATCTGCGATCCTGGCAACTTCAGCTTGGGCGTTTACGACGATCAAGGTTGCTGGAGCCACATATCTCATTTATTTAGGAATTCAGGCTTGGTTGAGCCAGTCTAAACCTCTGTTAACCCCAAAAATCAACTCCATGAGTCGCTGGCAAATTTACCGTCAGGGAGTAGTCACCAATGTTCTCAATCCTAAGATCGCCATCTTTTTTCTAGCATTCCTTCCTCAGTTTGTTGATCCAACAGCAGGGCTTGGTGCATTGCCATTTTTATTCTTAGGTGTTTTGTTTGTGACGGGTGGCACGGTATGGTGCTTGATCATTGCTAGGTTTGCAGCAATGGCAACGAGCACCCTTAGGAGCAATGAAAAAGTTTTAACTTGGTTAGAGCGAGTTACAGGATGCGTGTACATTGCATTAGGGCTGAATCTTCTCAAAAGTAAATCTCAACCAACGTGAGATTGGCATCCAGAACCCAACTTTTTCTGCTACTCCCCCTCTTCACCCTTGCTTATGCTGGGGCGATCGCAACATCAGGTCACTGTATATCTCGCTGTATATAGCGCTGTGCGCTTGACTCAAACCGGAATATTTTTGAAAGCCCCGCTTCGCGAGGCTTTCAAAAATATTCTGCACTGCACAACATTGAGAACAGCTATAGAGAACAGCTATAGTGCTGCACACTCAGATGAGGACAAGGGGGTACGGGGGCGCTGCCTCCACACCCGTGATTACACAAATTCACGCTCCCTAAGCACCAGCCTAAGCACAAGGCGAAATAAACGGAATGCCGAAGACCTGCCAGATGATGATCGGCGTTAGCACCGTCCAAAACAAAGCATTCCCCAGCGCAATTTGCCCAGAGGTATTCATGGGTAGCTTCAGCCAGTATTGCAAAATCCAGCGATCGAGCGGCAAGATCAGCAGCCACATCAGCGCTATCCAGGCTAACCCCAGCCAGAAGAGAATCCACTTCAGGTTGCTATTAAACCGAGTAAAGAATTGGTCGATGAACAAGGTTCCTAAACTGCCCACCTGACCTGGCAAAATCACCCCGCCCGTTTGCAATGCGGCTCCGGCAAGGTCAATGCCCTTCCAGTTTTGGATCAGATCATTAGTGACCAGCAGCACATTAATCCGGGTTTTGCTGGCTTGGGCAGCTTGAATCGTGGTGTTTTCAATGCGATCGCCTGTGCCATCCGTCACCAGCAGAATTTCTTTGCAGCCTGGAGGCAGGGCGCTGAGGGCTTTTTGAGTTTCCTGGAGCGCCATATTTACATTGGTGCCACCCGGCAGCACCCGCTGCTGCAGAGCAGGATCGGACAGGGTTTGAGCCAAGGCCGTCTGCACCTGGGCGCTGTCGGATTGAAATGCAGGGGTGAGCGGCACCACCATTGAGCCAAAGCCAAACACCTGCACCGTATTAGGACGCTTCAGCTTAGCGTTCTCCGTCAGGTACGATCGCACCGCCTCTAGCTCTTGATGGACGATGGTATTGGGCGCATTAAACGCCTGATTTTCGTAGGTGCTGCTGCTTAGATCCAGGGCGATGGCAGCGGCAACGTTAGGTCTACCCAGTCCCAACAGCCAGCAGAGTGCAGCCGCCAGCAGACAAACAGCAAACAACATCAGCGGAATTTGAAACAGCGGATAAAGCCACAAGGCACGACGACGGCTATACACAGGTTTTGGGTAGCGTAGATGGAGAGTCTGATTAGCGAATACACAATCAACGGTGATATTTCCACAAGAACATGGGAACCCCATTGGAAGGATAAACTAGATTGGATGTGCCGAGATCGATCGCTGCTCGTCCTTCTCTGCTTTATGAACCTATAACTCTTATGAATCCATCGGTTTCTGCCAAAAAACCTACGGCTGAAGAACTCAAAGCCCTTGATGATAAACTCTCCAAGCGCTTCATTGAACTAGATCCCCAGGGGTACTTTTTGATTTATCTCGATCGCGAAGCCAGCGTGATTTGCGCCAAGCATTTCACCAATGTCATTAACGACAAGGGCCTGGCTTGCGATCCCGAAACAGGCAAACCTTTGCCCACCAAGGGTAAAGTTCAACGCACTCATACCGAAGTGTATGTGGGTCGAACGGCTAAGGAGCTGTGTATTAAGATTTTTGAAGACAACAAATCCTGTCCTATGAGCTATCTGGATCATGCAGCTTATCTGGGGCGAGAGTTTGTCCGGGCGGAAATTGCGCTAATCAATGGCGAAGAATACGTCCAAGACTAGGATCAAGTTACCTCGCGATCGGGTTTATAACTAAAAGTGAGGGGTTCTAGCCGAACACCACGCTTTTTCCATTGCTCTTTTTATCGCCATGATGTTATTGCCATGATGGAGCTATATCGTTCAGAAGACGCTCAGCAAATTCTCCAAATTGCGATCGCCCGCCAAGCCGAAGCCGGAGAACTCACCCGCACTCAGCTTTACGAGATTGCTACAGAGCTTAATATTGCCCCAGCTGACATCCAGGCAGCAGAGCAAGAGTGGCTCATTCGCCAGGGAGAATCGGTTGAGCGCACCGCCTTTGATCTGCAGCGGCGGCATCGCTTTCAGCAGCGTTTTGCCAAATTCGCCATCGTCAATGGCTTTTTGGTGACGCTCAATCTATTAACTGGAGCCGGACTGTCTTGGTCGCTCTATATCCTCCTGGGTTGGGGCATTGGCATGGCGCTAGATGCCTGGAAAACTTTCAAATTGGGTGGCGAAGACTACGAAGAAGCTTTCCTGCGGTGGCGGCAGCGGCGACAGCTGAAAAAATCCATGTCTACGCTCGTCAATCGCGTCTTGAGTCTGGGATGACTGCTGCTCAACCTTCTCCTAAACGACGCTGTGTCCTCGTCTGCCAACATCGCTCCTGTACCCGCAATCGGTCGGCTGAGGTTTTGGCAGCGTTTCAGGCAGCTGTGCCAGCGGGCGTGTTTGCCAGCGGCAGTGAGTGCCTCGGGCAATGTGCCTCGGGCCCAACCGTGCGGGTGATGCCAGACAATTTTTGGTATTGCCGCATTCAGGTGAGGGATGTGGAGACCATCATCCAGCAGCATTTGCAGGGCGATCGCCCGGTTGCCGCCTTACTTCACCCCCGTTTCCATGCCGCTCTGGATCTGTGCGATGAAAGTTCTGCGGGTCAAAGTTAAGCCAAATGCCAAGAAGCAAGAGATCCAGACGGCCGCAGACGGTAGCCTGGTTGTGTATTTGAAATCGCCCCCGGTCGAGGGCAAAGCCAACGCTGAGCTGATTAAGCTGTTAGCGGTAGAATTTAAGGTATCAAAATCCAGCATTCAAATTAAATCTGGACTATCATCCCCGCAAAAGTTAGTGCAAATTGACACGTAGATTTCTCTTTTTTCTGATAAAAAGAGGTACGGCGGTTTGCAGCGGGATCAAAATCAAACCTTTGTCAGATCCCGACGCCGACTGCTTCCTCCAAAGGTTTGTTTATGGTTTGGATGCCTTTGAGCGATCGCCTCGCTCAACTCCCTTTGATTTTGGCCGGCCCCATCTTGCGGCGGACACAGCCTGATACGGTGACAGTATGGGTGGCACTGCGAGAGTCTTGTGCCGTAACGCTGGCGGTCTTTGCGACGGAAGCGGGACAGGGAGCTGCCTTGCAAGATTTAGCATTGGCTGGCATTCAAGCTACGGTGCCGCTGGGACAGCATTTGCATGTGGTGGCACTCACGGCGCGATCGGTCAACGGTGCTTACCTGCAGCCGGGACAGGTCTATGCCTACGACCTGAGCTTTGAGCGGTTGAACTCAGACCAGGGCGATCGCCCTACCCTACAGCAAGCGCTGCGTTCAGAGGCGTTTCCCTGGGTGCCTATCAGCTATTTTGAGCATGGGTTGCCCACGTTTGCATTGCCTCCGGAGCAGCTAGACAGCCTCAAAATTGTGCAGGGTTCCTGCCGGAAGCCCCATGGCGGTGAACAAGATACGCTGCCGATTTTAGATAGCTTGATTGAGCAAAATGCCTGCCAAGCTAACGATCGCCCCCATCAGCTGTTTTTAACGGGCGATCAGATCTACGGGGACGACGTAGCCGATGCCTTGCTATGGCAGCTCACCGATGCTGGAAATACGTTGCTCGGCTGGGAAGAAGCATTGCCCACAGCATCCCAAGCGGGTCGGGATCTGGCACCCAAACAGCTGAAAGCAGGGCAACGCAGCAGGGCCGCAGAACAGTGGGCCGGCTTCACTGCAGGATTGGGTAAAAAACCGGCGTGCGATCGCAGCCACCTGTTTGGGCTAGGGGAGTATTACGCCATCTATCTGTTTTCCTGGTCGCAAGTGCTGTGGTCCCCTTCGCTACCCACCGTACAGGACATGGGCGGCACCCAGTCCCAGGCAAGGTATTGGCACCAGGAAGCCCGGGCTTTGCAAGATTTTGTTCACACCCTGTGGAAAGCTCGGCGGGCGCTGGCCAATGTCCCAACCTACATGATTTTTGATGACCATGACATCAGCGATGACTGGTACTTAAATCAAGCCTGGTGTCTGCGCGTGCTGAGCCAACCTCTCGGCAGACGCACCGTCCAAAACGGCTTGTTGGCTTATGCCATATTTCAAGCGTGGGGCAATACCCCCGAGCAGTTTCAACACCGCAAGCCAGGGGCGCGGCTGCTAGCGGCTGCCGAAGATTGGTCGGCTTCTGCGGGAACGGATACTAGCGCGAGTGATGCGATCGCCCGCTACCTGGGTTTACCACCTGCCACCGCCACTGGCTTGCCAGCCCTGCGGCTAGAGGGAGAGGTTTGGGTATTAGATCGGGATCGGGAAACGCTGCAATGGCACTATGCCGTTCGCAGTAGCTGCCATGAGGTGGTTGTCTTAGATACCCGCACGTGGCGCGGCTACCCGGCAGGCGATGCCCCCGTCAATGCGCCCCCGCGGCTGCTCAGCCCCACTGCGTTTGATCGGCAAATTCTCAAACCGTTGCAAGAAACGGATCTGCTGAAAAAAGAAGGCAAATCTACGGTGACAGCTACGCTGGTGATTGCGCCTACTAATTTGGTCAGTCTGCGGCTGATCGACTGGATTCAGCACTGGAACTTGCGGCAGGGAGACACCTTCAAAAATGATGTAGGCGATGCCTGGAATATCAATACCACTGCCTTCGGTCAGCTGTTGGGAGCCCTGTTCGCGCGGCGCGATCGCGTAATTGTCCTCTCAGGCGATATTCATTACGGCTCTGCTGTGCGCATGGACTATTGGGAGCGACCTAAGTCTGGCGTAGATCCATCTCTTTCCTCTTCTCCTCCCTCAAAGGTGCTGGTGCAATTGACCTCTAGCGCCCTGAAAAACTCTGAGCTAAAAACGCGCCTCGTTCATACCAAACTCAAGTCTCTGCTGCCTGAACCGCCTCAAGATTGGCTGGGCTGGACTCAGCAGATTGCCGAACCTGCAGATGGGGCGATCGGCAAACCGGCCCCGCAAGACAATCTGCTGGCCGCAAAATTTCGCCAACGGGCTATCAAACGTCCTACTAAACTCAAGCGCTGGCTGCAACGCTCAGGAACATCCGCCATAAAAGACGCCGATCCCGATTGGCGCTACCGGATTCAGTGGCTCAAGCGGCAGCC
>DATNOY010000439.1:0-5115 GCA_036703495.1 Coleofasciculaceae cyanobacterium | reverse complement strand
TGCAATCCAGCCCAATAATTTCTTCAATTTCTCCTGCCACCCGATCTGGCTCTGCCCCAGGCAAATCAATCTTATTTAAGACCGGAATGATTTCCAGATCGTTCTCTAAGGCTAAATAAACGTTGGCCAGGGTTTGAGCTTCTACTCCTTGGGAAGCATCCACCACCAACAAAGCCCCTTCGCAGGCGGCCAAAGAACGGGACACTTCATAGGAAAAGTCCACATGTCCGGGCGTGTCAATCAAGTTCAACACATACTGCTGACCATCCTTAGCGGTGTAGTTCATGCGAGCCGCCTGGAGCTTGATCGTGATGCCGCGCTCCCGTTCCAAGTCCATATTGTCTAGGAGTTGGTCTTTCATTTCACGAGCGCTCACAGTCCCTGTTGTCTGGAGCAGACGATCGGCCAGGGTTGATTTGCCATGATCAATGTGGGCAATAATCGAGAAATTACGAATCCGAGAGACAGGTACGTCAGTCATATAGTGGCTTGAAAGGGCGGCAGAAGAATGGGGTGAGACAGATAACTACAAAATCGCTGCGAACAAACTGACCAGTTACAAATTTTAAGATGAGAAATTTACAGTTCTCACAACCTCACGCTGAAAAACGGGATGGCGGGTCTAGATCGGCGTTTGGTTACGAGCTGGAGACCTCCGAAGATCATCCTGAGCTTGGATCCTTCTCCAGAATACTGCCAGAATACTGAAAGTGCAGATACTTAGAGCGTATCCGAAAATCCACCTTGTAGGGTGGGCGCTGCTCACTCTGCGAGTAAAGTGAATCATCGGGTTTAAAGTTTTCGGATAGGATTTTAAAGTCTAGATACTTTGAAGTAAAGTCCAGATGCTTCAAGTATTGTAATCCTTTCCCCTAGACTAAGGCTGCTCCTGGATCCATATCATCGTTACCTGAGTCATACGATCGTTTCTGTTTCTGTATGGAAGTGCATCAGGCTGACTAGTCTCATTGCGGATTGCTCTCTCCCGCTTACCATAGACAAAAGTCCAATGAGGTTTAATAGAGGTAAGGAATTCTTAAACCCAAATTAGGCATCTTTACTTAATTAGAGCAATTCCTGTCTCTGTCCTCTTAGTGCCATCAAGAAATTTGCCATGAACGACCCTGTTGTTGATCCTCAATTAGCTTCCGAGAAAGTCAACCTCTCGATTGAGATGGATGCTGAGTTGTTTGAACAAATCAACCATCTCACGAATAATCCCAGTAAAGTGATTGAAGTGGCTGTGCGGCAATGGCTGGGTGGTGGACGGAGAGATGATGATTTAACACGCACTCTGCGACGAAACCCTCCTGTTCCACCCAAAGGAGAGTGGAATGATTAAGTTAGAAGCTTGTGTAAATTTTGTGTGAGGCATTTTAAAAGATTTGCCCGCCTGAACTGCTTCTACTCCCTTCTGGACTGGTGATCTCTCGATACCTTGTACCCAAACCAGGGTAAGCCGGGAATTCTAAGCTTAACGGCTGAATGAACGTTCAACGTTTAAGCACCTGTAGGCTGCATCTGCTCCGGTAAACCTGGGAAAGTGCTTCACCTCCTCATCTTGTAGTTTGCTGTTCTACGCTGATGACTTTGCCTAGCGATCTTCCACTTCCCACAACTGAATCGATGGCTCGGGTCGGAACTCAAGATTTCGGCGATTTCTTGTCGGTTCCTGGTGCTGATTTAGTCTTCACACAAGATGGGGCAGGACAGTATCTGTCATTCTATTGGCGAGAGTCCGAACAGTATGGATTAATTCCTGCTGAAATCGTCTGCCACTCTATGGAAGAGACATTTAGCCCCGTAGCAACGGTTCCTTATCTAAAGCGCGTGCGTCAGGTGTTAGATTACCTGCTTCCCGCCCGATTCGAGTATCCCTTCCTCTGTGCGGGCGAATACCTGGTGTTCGATCTGACAATTAGTCCTATCCTGATGCCTCATGGAACCGCCACAACTGCGGTGGTCATGGGGCAGTTTCTCTACAGCGCCACCCGCGAGAAAGCGCTAGAGGTAATTAACACTCTGGTGCATTCCAGTATTTCTCCCCGTTCCGATCGCTATCACAAGCGTCTGACTCAAGTAGTCTGGAACATTCGTCGCAGTCTGGATTTAGAAACCATCTGGCAGCAAACCGTCGATGGTTTGGGCGAAGCGTTAGGCGTTAGCCGCTGTTTGATTTTTCCTTACAAGCCTACGGATACCCAGTTGAAGGCGGTGGCAGAGTATCGGCAGCCTGCTCTTAACCCCATGCTAGGCGTAGAGCTCCAGGTGCTTGAAGAAAACTATGTGGGTCAGGCCCTTTCCACGTTAAAGCCTGTTGCCTGTGTGAGCAATCGGCCGGGGTGTGAGTCGGGGTCTGAGGATGGGATCCCCTCGATCTTGGCGATCGCCACCTGTTACCAAGACCAAGCTAACGGACTGATCATCCTGCACCAGATGGATCCCTTGCGCGTCTGGAATGACGTAGAGATTGATCTACTGCGGGAACTGGCCGATCAGGTGGGCACAGGCATTGCCCATGCCACGCTTTTGGAAGAAAGCCGCAGCCTGGCAGTAGAGCTACAGCGGGTCAACGATAGCCTGATGCAACAGCATCAGGAACTTGAAGAAGCCCGTCGCCAGGCCGAAGCCGCTTCTCGTTTGAAAAGCGATTTCTTAGCCAATACCTCTCATGAACTGCGAACGCCGCTCAACGGCATGATTGGTTTCCTCAAGCTGATTATGGACGGTATGGCAGATGATCCCGAGGAGCAGAGCCAATTTATTCAGGAAGCGTATCGATCGGCCCTGCATCTGCTCAGTATCATCAACGATATTCTCGACATTGCCAAAATTGAAGCGGGTAAAATGCAGCTTGACCTCAATCCGATCAAGCTAGATGACTTGATGACGGAAGTGGACAACTTCACCCGACCGCAAGCCCAGCAAAAACACCTGAGCTTTGAAATCCGTATTCCGGAAACCCTGGATGAGGTGATTCTTTACGGCAACTATCAGCGCTTGCTGCAAGTCATGCTGAATTTGGTGGGCAACGCGATTAAATTCACGCATCAAGGCGAGATCATCATCACAGCCGAAGTCATGCCTGGCAAAATTGTGGTGCAAAATGAAGAAAAACCAGGCATGGTCAAAATTAGCGTTGCCGACACGGGTATTGGGGTCTCTCTAGAAAAACAAGACAAGCTCTTTCAATCGTTTAGCCAGGTGGATGGCTCGCGTACACGCCAATATGGCGGAACGGGTTTGGGTTTGGCCATTTCCCAAAAGCTGGTAGAAGCGATGAGTGGCGTTGTTAATTTCTTTAGTCTCGGTGAGGGGTTAGGTTCAACGGTGACGTTTACCGTGCCGCTTTATCAAGATCCAGTTATGGTGAGTGCTCCCTTAACCGATGTTGCGGATCTAATAAAGTAGATGGTTTTACGCCAGGTCAAAGGCTCATGATCGAGGTTTTAGCCGTTCTTTCCCTATCGGCAGCAGCAGGGATGAGAATTGCGCTACCTCTGCTGTTGATCGGTCTGCTGTATAGCGATAATTTATGGGCCAATGTGCCGGTACTCTCGCATTTACCGCCCCCGCTGGTATTAGGAGTGCTGGTGAGTTGGTCACTGATTGAGCTATTTTTCTCTAAAGAGCGGTTAGGGCAACGGGTCTTACAAATTGTGCAGCTCGTGTTCAGCCCCTTTGTGGGAGCGATCGCCGGTATTACGGTAGCGCGATCGACTCAGCTTGACGGGTTGACGGTGCCGCTTTTAGGAGCTTTAGGGGGATTAGTCGCCCTGGTTTTACAGCTGGTGCAGGTCGGATGGTTTTATCGGCTGAGAGCCGTCCCGCTCTGGGTGACTTTTGCCCAAGATTTTCTCTGTGTATCGCTAGTGTTGCTGGCGTTTGATGCGCCTCAACAAGGCGGGCTGATTGTGCTGCTGTTGCTGTGGCTGACTATCCGCAGTTCAGTGGAATGGCAGCGGTGGTATCGGCAGCAGGCAGTTCCTGGCGATCGCCAACATCCCCGACGGCATAAGCAAGATCCAGATTAGGCGGGCAGATTGAGTCAACAAGGTCGGGTGCGTCATCTAGGGCAGCCTGTATAAACAGGAGGATTCATCCTGCCGTAATTCTCAGGTAATATGCCTGTATCTTGTTCACTGGATTGTCTATAGCCTTTAACCTTTCACCTTACTTAGATGCCGAGTTCCTCCCCTCAGCCTTCCTCCCCCAAACCTGTTGCTGTTGAGCTGAAAGCGGCTCGAATGCAGCGATTGCGGACTTTAGGGCGGCTTTTAGATAATGCTATTGGCATTCCGGGCACCAAAATTCGGATTGGGCTAGACCCAATTATTGGCTTAATTCCAGGCGGTGGCGATACTGTGGGAATGATCCTATCTTCCTTTATTGTCCTAGAAGCAGCTCGGCTGGGAGCCTCTAAGTCTACGCTCAGCACAATGGCGTTTAATATTTTGCTAGAGACGATCGCTGGCACAGTGCCGATAGTAGGGGACATCTTTGATGTCACCTGGAAATCCAATCTTCGCAATATTGAGTTGTTGGAAGAATCTCTGAAGCTGCCTCGGGGACATCAGAGACGGAATCATGGGTTTGCCGTTCTCTTAATTGCTGGACTGGCCTTAGCCTTTGTCCTTTGTATTATTCTGTCTTTTTACTTGTTGCGATGGCTGTTTCACTGGATGCAAGCAGCCGGAGCCGCCTAGATTAAACCTAGATGAAACGGTCTAAGTGTTGGCAGTAGCCTGCTTTAGGGGCGATCGCTGCCTTCGCCTTTCCTGACTGCCTCCAACAATATCCGCTGCTCTGCCCGCTCGATCGCCTCATAGACCCGAGTAACTTCACTTGCATCTACGGAAATGGCGGTAATTCCCCACCGAACCAGGGCTTCAATGATTTCAGGATATTGGCTAGGAGCCTGACCACAAATTGAGCAGGGAATCCCTAGCTGTTCAGCCGTCTGAATTAAGTGTTGGATAGCTCGCATAACTGCTGGGTGGTGCTGGTCAAACGCAGCTTGCATCTGCGGATGATCCCGATCGATCCCTAACACCAGCTGCGTTAAGTCATTGCTGCCAATGGCAATGCCTTGTACCCCTGCCTGCACATAGTCGG
>DATNOY010000438.1:0-5463 GCA_036703495.1 Coleofasciculaceae cyanobacterium | reverse complement strand
GCAACGCTACACTGCCTGGTTGAATCGGTTGATGCAAAACTCCCGCGATTTATGTTTAGTAGCTGAAGATACGGCTGAAAATCTAGACCAAAGCCCAGACCAAAGCCCAGACCCCCCTGCAGAAAACCCTCATTGTCTCGCAGGTTTCTTGATTGCAACGCTAGAAAGAGAAATTCCAATTTATCGTCTGAAAGAATTTGCTTTTATTCATGATCTTTGGGTGGAGGAACGCTACCGTCAGGGTGGAATTGCTCGACAAATGGTAATGCAGGCAATTGCTCATTTTCAACAGTTAGAAATCCAGCAGATTCGCTTAGATACTGCCTATGCCAACGAAGCGGCTCGAAAGTTGTTTGCGGCCTGCGGATTTCGTATTAGTACAATCGAGATGTTGATTGAGTTGAATTAGGGAAAACTTGAGGTTATTCACGGCTGGTAATTCAGTAGTAACTGCTACAGATATCGCCTGACTTCCTCTTATGAAATACAAGAGCGCACTGCCGGTTAGGGGTGGAATCTTTGTACCTTATTTTTTGCACCAAAGCGGCATGGGAAGAGCGATATGATGATTGACCTCAGCAGATAGAATCGCTATTACGGAAAGCTGGCAAAAATGAGTTGCAATTGCTTATTTGTTTTCTGGCATCCTGTTCGAACATCCTAAAGGGTTGAATGTTGAAACAATAGTCAATCAATCGAGAATTTGTACCGGATAACTGGCTAAGTTGAGTGAATAAAGATTTGACCAATTTTTTAACTGGTCGAGTAGGAGTAGCCTAACTTGTCGGAGATTGACGTGATTTTCCGGAAAGAATGGGCGCAGTTGTTGTAGTGGCATAGGACAGTGTGCGCCAAATTGCTTAGATGATTTTTACTAATTTCAAGCCTCTCAGGGTGAACTACCCCAGATAATTTCCATAAGTTTCCTGTAGTTAAAGCGATCGCAAGCAACCTTTGTTCCTGAAAGTCGTCCCATACTGTCAGATGTTGGAGTTCCTGAGAGGCAACCTACCGTTCATTAGAAAAGCCCCCATGATGATGAACACTGCAATTTCGACTGCTCACCAACCATCTTCCAACGCACTGACTGCTGGCAAATTAACCGTTGGCAAATCGACTGCTGGCAAATGCAGCCATCCTGTCACATCTCCCAACAGTCCATCTGCCAGCTCTGCCGCAAATGCATCTCTAAAAACGTCACCCCCTAAAACGACCGTGCAATCTTCACACTTGTCATCTACCCCTACCGCATCTACTCCTGAAGTTACGCCTCAAAGCTCGCCGATTCAACGACTAGAAGACAGCAACCTTACCCTATTGCAAGGGGTGGTAGAAGGTCTGCCAGATGGCATCATGATTTTGAGCGATTGCGGCGAACTCACCTATGACAACAGCTGTGCTCGCCAGATTTGTCAGCAGTTGCTGGCTCAAGCCTCCGGAACAGTCGTTCCTGCCCAGGTGTGGCGCTGCTGCCAAGCCCTGATTGAGAGCCGCAGCCATTATCATTCAACTGTAATTGTTGAAGATGAGATTTTAACGGCTACCGGATCGACGATTCGAATTCGCGTTCGCTGGCTCGATCCTCACAATATTGAACACCCTTATTTGCTCGTCACGCTGGAGGATCAGCAGCAATCGGCTCAATACCGGGCCTATGCCGAAGCGCAACGCTATGGTTTGACCGATCGAGAAACTCAAGTTTGGTTGCTAAAGCGGGCTGGGCTGACCTACAAAGCGATCGGCGCTAAACTCCACATTGCCGAAGATACGGTCAAAAAGCATATCAAGAACATTCATGCCCGTCGGGATGCAGCTCAGTGGGCCATGGTGAATGAGTTTTCTATTAACTAACAACTGACTAACAACTGGCTGACAACGAGTTCTCTGTAGAGACGCGAGTCCTGCGTCTCTACCCCAAGCATTTTCTCCCAACCCCAGGGCATCAATCGCAATATTCCAGGAGTGGCACAATGGATGATCTACAAGACTACGGATTAACTGCTTCTGAAGCAGAAGTGTGGTTTTTGAGGCAGGCAGGGCTAACTCACCAGGCGATCGCTGAGCAGCTACAAATGGCTGAAACCACCGTTAAAAAGCATATTAACAATGTCCAAGCTAAGCGTCATGCTGAGCAGTCCGAGCTACAGCCCCTCAGTCCAGGACTGTTAGATGTAGGGTTTTGGATTAATGTGCCTGAGTAGGAGGTTGGTTGTATTGCAGACCGGCGATCGTCTAACCATCTAGCCAAAATAGCGCTCGGCGCTTGAATCAATCCAGATGATTTTTTGGGAGACCCTGTGAGGTTTTCAAGCAATCATCTGGGCTTTGCGCTGTTTAAAACAGCCGAAGACTTTGTAACGCTAGAGGCTAGAGTTGTTAGCCTTGAAGAAGTGTTTTTTCAAGGCAGTAGGTCTAGTTCTGATCATGCAAACTGCGATCGATAATCCCGTAATCGCTCAACTCCCGCCGCTGATTCCTCGCGACGTTCTATTTGGCAATCCAGAGCGTGCCCGTCCTCAGCTTTCACCCGATGGCAAATATCTGGCCTATATTGCCCCTGACGATAAAAATGTCTTGCAGGTGTGGCTACGCACTATTGGGCAAGCAGACGATCGCCAGATCACCAACGACAAGAAGCGTGGCATTCGCAATTATTTCTGGGCCTATGATGGCAATCAGCTGATTTACATGCAGGATGCAGATGGTGACGAAAATTTCCACTGCTATGCCGTCAATATTCAGACGCAACGGGTTCGCGATCTGACGCCGTTTCAAGATGTGAAGGCGCAGCCCGTCGAACTCAATCCTGATTTTCCGGATGAATTTCTCGTTGGCTTGAACCTCAACAATCCGCAAAGCTTTGATGTTTATCGGATTAATTTGAAAAATGGTGCGGTTGAGTTTGACACCCAGAACCCTGGCAATATTGTCAGCTGGACGACCGATCCCCAGTTTCAGGTACGCGTGGCGATCGCTGCTACGTCAGACGGTGGCTCTGATTTGATGTACCGCCCTAGTTTGTCCGATAGCTGGGAAGTTTTGCGGCACTGGGGAGCCGATGATGAAGGCTACGCAGTCAGCTTTTCAGCTGCAGGCGACCTTCTGTATATTGTGGGCAGTCATGACGCCAATGCGCAGCGTCTAATTGCACTCAACCTCGCTACCCGCGAAGAAACCATCCTGGCAGAAGACCCGCAGTACGATGTGGGCGGTATTGTTACCCATCCCACCAACCACACGCTGCAAGCAGTCGCTTTTTACAAAGACAAGCTGGAATGGCAGATTTTAGATGCCAGTATTGCCGCAGACTTTGCTGCCATTGCTCAAGTCCGATCGGGTGAGTTTGGCATTAGCAGCCGCACCTTAGCCGACGAGCGCTGGTTAGTTTCTTACACCACCGACAATGGCCCCGTTTATTACTACACCTACGATCGCGCCTCCCAATCCAGCACCTTGCTATTTAGCAATAAGCCCAGCCTGGAAGGGTTGCCCCTAGCGACGATGGAACCGATCGCCTATACGGCACGGGATGGCTTAACCATTCACGGCTATCTCTCTACACCCGTAGGCATTGCGGCTCAAAACCTACCCACGGTTCTCTTGGTGCATGGGGGGCCGTGGGCCCGCGATACTTGGGGCTATGACCCGCAGGCCCAATGGTTGACTAATCGCGGCTATGCCGTTCTGCAAGTCAACTTCCGAGGCTCTACCGGTTATGGCAAAGCGTTCCTGAATGCGGGCAATCGGGAGTGGGCGGCCAAGATGCACGATGATTTGTTAGATGCTGTTCACTGGCTGGTGGAGAAAGGAATTTCTGACTCTACCCAGATCGCCATTATGGGCGGGTCTTATGGTGGCTATGCCACCCTGGTGGGGCTGACCTTTACACCAGAGGTGTTTGCCGCAGGCGTGGATATTGTCGGCCCCAGCAACATCAGCACGTTGTTGCAAAGCATCCCCCCTTACTGGGAGCCGCTCAAGGCGCAAATGTATCACCGGATCGGCAACCTGGAAACGGAAGCAGAATTTTTGAAATCGCGATCGCCCCTGTTCTTGATCGATCGCATCCAAAAACCTTTGCTGATTGGTCAAGGGGCCAACGATCCGCGCGTTAAGCAAGCCGAAAGCGATCAAATCGTGGCAGCGATGCGACAAGCCAACAAGCCTGTGGAGTATGTGCTCTATCCGGATGAAGGGCATGGCTTTGCCCGACCCGAAAATCGGATTCACTTCTACGCGGTGGCCGAAGAGTTTTTAGCAAAATACTTAGGCGGTCGCTGTGAACCTATAGGAGATATTCCCGGACATTCTGGCCTGCTCAAATAGATAAGCAGGTCGTCCTAAACTCAACCCTGAAGCTGTAGGAGCTGCTAAAAAATGCTCCTACGGCTCGCTGATTCAAGATTTACTGGGGATGCAGACCTGCCCTGAGGTGCGCCCCTACAAAATTGGATCGTCCTCAAAAATCCTGACTTAAATATCCCCACCCAGAATTGGGAGCAGTCATGGAACAATCGCCAGGATTTCTTGAAACAGCTGATCCAATTCTTCCGCAGCTTCAACGGCCGCTTTGCCCAACAGATCCCAAACGGTGGCTTCTTGCCCAAAGGTATCGGCGATCGCCTGTCGTTGATGAATCACAGTATTGAGAATAGGCACTCCCATTTTGCTCAATTGAGCGATCGCTTCATCCTTGAGCCTTGTGCCTTTGACAGCTCGGGATAAAAATATTGCCGCTTTGGGTGCGTCGCGTCGCGCGATTTGCGCTTGTTGAATGAGCCGAACGGCATCGTGGGCCGATCGCAAATCGACGCCGGTGGGTTGGCAGGGAATGATGGCTAAATCGGCACACGCAATGATGGATTTTGTGGCATCAGAGAGTCCGGCTGGCCCATCGACAATCACCTGTTCACACTGTTGATTGAGAGCTGGCAGCTTTTCCAGCAATAACTCAGACGTCTGCGCTACTTCATAAAGAATTGGATCTTCCAGCGACTCGATCCAGAGAGAACTCGATCCCTGCGCATCGGCATCGACTAACACCACTTTTTGCGGATGAATGAGCCGCTGATGAATCAACCAATATGCAAAATGCACAGCGGTTGTGGACTTGGCACATCCACCTTTCTGGTTGACAAATGCAATGACTGCCATACTGTTTAATCGAATTGAGCGATCGCTTCGGATGCTCAAGAGCAACCCTGTTGATCCACTCTATATTATGTTTTCTCAGGCACTGATACGCTCACAGCTTCAACAATTTGCCCCCTATTCCCAGAGGCGCGGCAATTTTCATAGAAATCAGCCAGTTTGCTAAGGTCAGTGCCAAACAGACTGACAAAAATTAGGGTTGATCTGAGTCGAAAGCGCTACAAGTCTGCAATCAACTAATTGATACTCTTTGCCTGATGATCAATCGCTCGTCCCAAAGTTCATCTTGTCGCTAGCTCGGCTTCACAGGAT
>DATNOY010000437.1:0-3824 GCA_036703495.1 Coleofasciculaceae cyanobacterium | reverse complement strand
GTAAGCGGATATTGTTGGTTTGGATGAAATGATGTTGCCAGCCCAGGCTCAATGCGGTCATGAAAGTAGCTCGATAAAGACTTAAGGCGACTTACTGTAGTGATAGCTACGAAAATATGCTGTTGTTCTTATAGCTTAGCTTTTACAAGACGACGAGAAATCCGTTGAAATCATGAAAAATGTTTGCGTGTTTTGTGGCTCCAGCTTTGGCACTCGACCTGCTTATTCGCAAGCGGCACAAAAATTGGCACAAGAATTGGTCAAACGGGAGCTAGGGTTGGTTTATGGAGGCGGTAAAGTGGGGTTAATGGGGACGATCGCCGATGAAGTTTTGGCAGCAGGCGGAGAGGTGATCGGCGTGATTCCCGAGTTTCTCGTTGCTAAGGAAGTTGGACATGCCGGGCTCACGCAACTCCATATTGTTGACTCCATGCATGAGCGCAAAGCATTAATGGCAGAACTTTCGGATGCGTTCATCGCCCTACCGGGAGGATATGGAACTTTAGAAGAATTCTGTGAAATATTGACTTGGGCGCAGCTAGGGTTGCACCAAAAACCTTACGGTCTGATGAATATTGAAGGCTACTACGACGCACTGCTCCAGTGGTTTGACCACGCAGTTGCCGAAGGCTTTTTGAAGCCTGTGCACCGCTCATTGGTGATGGAATCTTCCCAGCCAGAGCAGTTATTAGATTTATTTGCCAGCTTCCAGCCTCAAAGTGTGGATAAATGGATTAAGCCTGATTTGCAGCTGTAGCGATCGCCTGGAGATGTTGAGTTTGGCAATCCCTTTGTAGACTGAACTAAGGACTGTCTGCACAGCATAAATTTTGACTACTGCTCATGTCTACCCATCATGTCTACCCAGTTCCCCGTCTTTTACTCTGACGAATTTTTAGAACATGATACGGGCTCCTATCATCCGGAGCGATCGGGTCGTTTAACGGCAATTACCCAACTGCTGAGGTCACAGCCTTGGGCAGATCAAATCGAATGGCGATTGCCAACGCCTGTCTTAGCTCAGGGTGATCGGCTTACCCAAGCCTTACACCATATCCATCCAGAACGTTATGTCCAGGCGGTTCAGCATTTGTCTGAGACAGGCGGAGGACACATTGACCCAGACACCGTAGCCTCTCCGCGCAGCTACGATGTGGCCCAGCTGGCGGTCAGTGCTTGGCTAGATGGCGTAGATTATGTGTTGGCATCGGGGCAGCCTGCGTTTGTGGCGGCTCGTCCGCCCGGACATCATGCCCTGCCAGAGCGAGGCATGGGATTTTGTATTTTTGCTAATGCTGCGATCGCCGCCCATTATGCTTTGCATCAGCCTGGTGTTCATCGAGTCGCCATCGTAGACTGGGATGTGCATCATGGCAATGGCACACAGGCTATTGTGGAAGCCAATCCAGATATTGCTTTCTGCTCATTGCATGAATTTCCTCAGTATCCCGGTACGGGAGCAGCTCAGGAGCGGGGTCAACATCGCAATGTTTTAAACTTCCCAATGCGGTCAGGTAGTACGATCGCTGACTACCTGCCCCACTTTGACCAAAAAATTATTCCTTTCTTGCAGCACTTTCAACCCGATTTACTCATTGTTAGTGCAGGCTATGATGCCAACCAAGCCGATCCTCTGGCTGGAATAGCTCTACAGCCTCAAGATTATGGCGTGTTTACCGATCGCTGCCTCCAAGTGACCCGCCGCATCCTCTTTGGGCTAGAAGGAGGATACGATTTTGCTGCTCTTGCTGAATCTGTGGCTGCGACAATCGATCGCTGTCTTCAGGCGTAATCTTTTGCGATTACTGGGTGAAACGGTCGCGGCTGTTTTCCACAGAAGCCCAGATTCCTGTTGGAAAGCCTTGCCAAGCCTTATGAGCAGGAAGAAAGTGAGCAGCGATTCACTCAAAATTCAAAACCTAACCTTTCCACATCGCTAGATTGCACCCCCAAAGCCTTAGACTAGAGGATGCACGTTTTTGCGTTCACACTCTCATTCACACTTAGCATATTGAGTTAACCTGTGCGTAAGGTCATCATCGCTGGTAACTGGAAAATGTATAAAACTCAGGCGGAAGCGCAGGAGTTTTTGCAGGGATTTTTAAATCAACTGGATGAAATCCCAGACGATCGAGAGATTGTCCTCTGTGCACCATTCACTACATTGAGCGCCATGTCTCGCAATCTGCATGGCACCCGGATTCAAGTAGGAGCACAGAATGTTCATTGGGAAGCTGCGGGAGCCTATACAGGCGAAATTTCTGCCCCCATGCTGACCGAAATTGGGGTGCGCTATGTCGTCATTGGACACAGCGAACGCAGACAGTATTTTGGTGAGACGGATGCCACTGTTAACTTACGCCTTAGAACAGCTCAGGAAAATGGGTTGATCCCAATTTTATGTGTGGGAGAAACCAAGCAGCAGCGAGACACAGGTGAAACAGAAGCCTTGATTTGCAATCAGCTAGAAAAAGATCTAGTTAATGTAGATCAGGAAAATTTAGTGATTGCCTACGAACCTATTTGGGCGATCGGTACAGGGGATACCTGCGACGCTAAGGAAGCCAACCGGATTATTGGTCTTATCCGGAGCCAGTTGCAGAATAAAGATGTGACGATTCAGTATGGAGGGTCAGTAAAACCATCTAATGTAGATGAGATTATGGCGCAACCCGAGATTGATGGAGCCCTAGTTGGAGGAGCAAGTCTAGAACCCAAGGACTTTGCTCGAATTGTGAATTTTCAGTAAGCGCCGATAACTCAGGCTGATGCCTGCAAATGCCGCCTCTGGCTCCCCGAAACGCTGGAGCTGGAATTTCCCAACTCAAGTGAAAATTGCTATTTTATTACTTGAAAGCCTCGCTTCGCGAGGCTTTCAAGTAATAGTCGGGTTTGAGTCCAGTGCGAAGCGCCAGAATATCACTCAGTCTGCAATCCCAATCCTAGGCGGGACTATGCTTTGAAAAAGCCAATCGCCAACCCCAACAGCAGCAGTGCCCCAAAACCTAATCGATACCAGACAAATACCCAAGTGCTTTGCCGCTGTAGATAGCGGAGCAGCCAGGCAATTGACAGGTAGGAAAAGATAAAAGTTGAAATAACGCCAGCCAGTAGAGCAATCACGCTATCAACGTTGGCGAATGCTTTGCGAGCTTGGTAGAGGGTGGCGATCGTCAGTGTTGGAATACCCAGTAGGAAGGAAAATCGAGCGGCAGTTTCGCGCTCTAACCCTAGAAACAGGGCTGCTGTTAACGTTGAACCAGATCGGGACGCCCCCGGCAACAGAGCGACCATTTGACCTAATCCAACAAGAATCCCGTCCATGACTTGCAGAGATTCAAATCCCCGTTTGCGGCTACCAACCTTCTCGGCCAGTGCCAACAGCAATGACATCACAATCGACATCACAGCAATGATGCCAATGCTTTCCGGCAAAATGTCTTTCAATAAAAAACCAACCGCCAGAGCCGGAATAGTGCCTACGGTAATCCCCACCAGTAGCTTCCATTCTTCTCGCTGCCAATCTTTTTGTTGAAAGGCGGCTAAAGACCCCGTCAGAATTTTCCCAATGTCTGACCGGAAATACCAGACTACAGCAATGACACTACCAAACTGAATAGCATCAACAAAATACTTCTGTCCAACATCCGTCCAGCCAAAGGCTTTGGTAAAGACGAGCAGATGGGCCGTACTGCTGATGGGCAAGAACTCGGTAATTCCTTGGACAATGCCCAACACGATCGCTCGAAATACTTCTTGAATGAGATCCACGTTATTACCTGGCAGTCTGTATAAGTGAAGTTTGCGGCTAGTACTCGCCTTCT
>DATNOY010000436.1:0-2426 GCA_036703495.1 Coleofasciculaceae cyanobacterium | reverse complement strand
CAATCAGGTCAATATCCTGCTTAGGCGTAGCAATACCTTGCTTTGATTTCTTCTGAAAAGCGTGTAAGACATAGACTACTCCAGCCAGTTTTACCGTGTAGACGGCTCGATAAGTATCTCCGTCAAAATCTTCTACAACTTCCAATACTCCGGTTCCCCTAAATCCTTTGAGCGGTTTGGCTGAGGGGTGCTTCTCACCACATTGAGCTAAGTACAATGCATACCCAACGGTTTGCCGTACATCCTCTGGGAACTCTTTCAAGTCATCCAGAGAACTTCCAACCCATTCAACTGGCTTTGGCAATGCATTCATGCTTTAAATATGCTAGTTTTGGCATATTACTGTCAATATCAAGATTACATCTATTATTGCCAGTCAGCTAACATAACGCGGTAGCTTGAAGACTTGCAGACGAATCGATGCCATGCAGTGATGTAAAGCGGATAGAGGCGATCGCTGCATAGCTGCACCGGAACAAATTTGCTGCTTGGGCGATCGCCCCCTCCAAATTAGATCTGCGGATTCAGCAACCAGACGATGTCCGAACAAAATCCCCCATCTTACCCGCATCACTCTACAGGTGGGTTGAATATTGCCAGATCAGCAAGGCTGCCTCTGTATCGCTTCACAGAGTCTTAACAGTCAATGTGTTGCAGCAGACTTAACGCTGCCGGAGTCCAGATGGTACGGTGCGATGGCACGTCTATGTTTCGGGGTTGTATGAATTTGAGCAAGGTCAGCATGAGGTCGGGAATAAGTCGCGGGCGTCATTAAACCCAGAATAGATAAGGCAGAGGGGGGCAGTACCTCCTTCCTGGGGCCCTGCTCAATGCGCGTTTTTCACGTTTCGGAAACCTAGCGTTTAGAAATGCGATCGCTCAAATCTTTGGTCAGTCGCTCTCTGCTCCAACAGGATGCAAACAGACTGTTGAATCCTCCCTTTAAGTTCAGCTCGTTCATTGAGTCAAGCTTCTGGTAATCACCGCAAGGGAACTGCAACGCTCCCAATCTTTTGCTGCGAACATTTACATCCTCACATTGCATTCTTCACTCTCCTTATGACTCAAACTCCTAGCCTCGTATCCACCGTGATTGTTCCAGGCAATGCCACAGATCTCTTCCCTAGCAGTGGCGCAAACCAAAATCGCCTTGGCGGATTCGGATCGGATCTGTACTACGATGCTCGCGAAAACGTTTACTATGCCCTGGTCGATCGCGGCCCCGGCGGCGGCGTGATTCCCTACCAGACTCGGGTCGAAAAATTTGCGATTGATCTCGATCCCACCACCGGAGCCATCCAAAGCTACAAGCTGATTGGCACGGTGCCGTTCACTATTCCTGCAGGCACCACCCTTAACGGTAAAACCTACACTGTTGAAACGCCCTTTAATGGCCTAAATCCTCAACGGCTGAATGGCGACAGCACCATCCTAGGACTCAGCCAAGACCCGGAAGGCGTGGTCGTTGGAGCCAACGGCAACCTGTTTATCTCCGATGAATATGGCCCCTCTATCTATGAGTTCAGCCCTACTGGCTCATTCATTCGAGCTTTCACCGAGCCTGCCAACGTTTTGCCCCAAAACGGCAGCACGCCTAACTTTGCCGCAGACGGCAGCCCCACCACCGCAGGTCGGCAAGACAACCGGGGCTACGAAGGTTTAGCCATCAGCCCAGACGGCACCCAGCTATTTGCTGTATTCCAAGATCCATTGCAAAACGAAGGTACACCCAACGGCCGCCGCAGCCGCAACGTCAGAATTGTCCAGTTTGATGTAGCTACCGGACACAGCGCTGCCCAGTACATCTACCCGCTAGAAAGCCTTACCGAAATTAACGATCGCATCCCCGGCACCCAGGACGACTTTGGCAGCACCTCACAGGGACGCAACATCGGCATTAGCTCGCTAACGGCAATTGGCGATCAGCAACTGCTGATCATCGAACGCGACAACCGGGGCGTTGGCGTTGACGACGTCTTAGGGACAGCTCCAGTGGGCAGCAAGCGGATTTACCAAATTGATCTAACCGGTGCAACCGATGTCAGCGGGTTGACCCTGACCAGCAACACCCTTCCCCCAGAGGTCACCCCCGTCAAAAAATCGCTGTTCCTGGACATTGCCGCTGCCCTAACCAGCGCCGGACAAACCATTCCCGAAAAAATTGAAGGCGTAGCGATCGGCCCGCGTTTAGCCGATGGCTCCTATGCTATGCTGGTAGCAACCGACAACGACTTCAGCGTTACCCAAGATGGCAATAACGTCCAGTTCGATGTCTACAGCAACGGGGTAGACCGCCTGCAAGTGCCGATCGACGCTGCTGCCCCCGCAGGCTACAGTTTGCTACCCAGCTACATCTACTCCTTCAAAACCGACCCTGCCGCCCTCAGCGACTACGAGCCCGCTATCCCTGCCGCATTGCCCAACGG